>JALWNF010000113.1 GCA_026995985.1 Campylobacteraceae bacterium | reverse complement strand
AATGACACATAATTCGATATAATCTCCTAAACAAAACTTTTGGAAAGAGAAATGACTGTAACTAAATACTCTGCAAATGGGAATGACTTTATTATTATTATACGTAAGAAGAAAAAAGATCGTTCTAAACTAGCTAAACGCCTTTGTCATAGACAAAATGGTGTAGGAGCCGATGGACTTGTAGTGGTTATGCCTCACCCAGAGTATGATTTTGAGTGGGATTTTTATAATTCTGATGGAAGTAGAGCTACTATGTGTGGAAATGCCTCTCGTGCTGTTGCTCACTTTGCAATGAGTAAAGGTATCTCTACTGATGGTAAAGCAGAATTTTTAACAGGTGCAGGAGTTATTCATGCCTCTGTTAATGGGAACTATGTTGTATCAGATATGACTAAGCCAACTATCTTGAGTCAAGAGATTGAAGAGGATGGCGAGATTTGGTGGTTTGTAGATACAGGTGTTCCACACTTAGTAGCTATTCGTGATGATATTAAAGAGTTTGACCTAGAACAAGCTAAACGGTTACGAGATAAATATAATGCAAATCTAAACATCTGTAAAGTAGAGGATAATACTCTTTATGTACGGACCTATGAACGAGGTGTAGAGAATGAAACTTTAGCTTGTGGAACAGGTATGGTAGCATGTTTTCTAAGAGCTAACAAAGAGGGACTTGTAGATAATAATGTACGGGTTTTTCCTAAATCTGGTGATGAACTCTATGTCTCACTTGAAGATGGAGTTTATAGATTTGGTGGACAAGTTACAAAAACATTTGTAGCTGAGACAATAGATTAATATAAATTTTATATCATTTCTAATAAGGATATTGGAAACTAGAAAAAACAACTTAAAAAAAGGAATAAACAATGAAAAAAATAGTTACACTTCTACTACTAAGCAGTTTAGTTCTATTTTCAAAAACATTAGTAACAGTTAATGGCCATAAGATTACAGATGCTATACTCTCTAAAGATTTTAACAGCTTAGATGAGAATAAAAAGCAGATGCTTATTGAACAACTTATTAAAGAGGAGGTTCTATATCAAGAACTTCTAAAAAGTCCTTTTATCAACTCTCAAGAGTTTAAAAAAGCATTTAATCAACAAAAAAATTTAGTTGAAAAGCAGTATGGTAAAAAACTAAATAAAGAGCAACTAAGAAGTATTAAAGGTGCTATTGCTGTAGCACTATATCAACAAAAAGAGTTTAAAAAAGCAAAAGTAACAAATAGTGAGATAAAAGAGTTTTACAAAAACAATCCTCAACTATTTAGATATCCAAAATCTATAGAGATAGCAGATATTATTGTTAAAGATAAAAAGAGAGCTGATGAAATTTTAAAATACCTAAAAAAAGCAAAAAATTTAGATAAAGCTTTTATGGAAAAGGCACATGAACTTAAACAGAATGGATACCTAGGGTGGTTTGCGAGAGATACTATGCCAAAAAATCTCTTTGACAAAGCCTATAAGTACAAAAAGAGAAGACTACTAAATGTTCCTGTAAAAACAAAACATGGATATAATGTAGTCTATCTACTAAATAAAAAACCGGCAGGGAAACTAACATATAAGGAAGCAAAACCAAAAATTAAACAACTTCTCAAACAACAAAAAGTAATTAAGAAGTTAAGAGAAAAAGTTGAAAAACTTTATGGTGAAGCTGAAATAGTATATTAAAAATAGAAATAAAAAAAGGGAGAACATATGCTAACATTGTATTCACATAAATCATCTTTTAAAAAGAAGTTAACAGTAGTAGCTATTTGGTTAATTGCTATTGTTTTTTCAATATTATATTTTCAATTTATTAACTACAAAGAGATAAATTTTGTCTATAAGCTTATTCCTCTAATTTTAGGACTATTTATGATAGCAGGTATTTTACTAAGGTGTAAGATAGCAAGAGCTTTTACTCTAATAGCTCTCTATTTTATGGCACTGTTTCCTATGGTTTTTTACATGTTAATCATGAATATATTTTCAGATATAACAATGCCAAATTTTTTTATATTTTCAGCAAATGATATAACTCTTTTTTCTCAATATGAGCTATTGATAAACTATACAGTATGGGCATTGATTTTTATAATTCCAATCTATTTTCTATCTAACGAAAAAGCAATGGAGATTTTTTATATAGAGAGTAATCCTAAAGAGCATATATTATATGCTACTATAGCAATAGTTCTTATTTTTTTATATAGTTACTATGAATATATTCATATTTTCTCCTAAAATTTAGCATTAAAATGCTCTTTTTTAAAGAGAGATAGAAAATAGCTTTTATTGTTATTGTGACTTTCTAAAGTCTGTGGGAAGAGATATGGTATTATAAAATAAAAGCTATCTAGTATGAGAGTTATAAACAAATTAAAGATTTGGAAGGAAAAACATAAAGTTAACTCTCACACATGAATTATATGGTATAGTTGTGTTTTAATTGTGAATATTATATTTTTTTTCATATATTTTTATAACATGATTGCCAATATTAAGTGTAGTTTCCTCTTTTTTACTATAAAGTAGAGTCAATTTAATTGTATTTTTATCTATAAATTCTATATCATAATTTGATGGATAACGAATATCTCCAAGTAACTCATCTTTTGAATCAGGAGGAAAATACAAAATGTATGACTCTCCTATATTTATTGCAAAACTATTATGGTTTTTAGTTATAGTATAAAGAGGTTTATTAAATTTTCTAGTATGAAAACTCCACTCTTTTGTAATTAATCTATTATCTACAATAGCTTTAAATTTAACATAGTAGTGTTGATTCCATGCTAACCTTTTTAAAGGAAAAAGAACAAAATCCATACTAGTTAGACGTCTATTAGGGTCACTTTTTGCATCTAATATTGTTGTATCTGTTATCTCAATACCATCTCTATTAAATAGTTTAAAGCTTATAAGTTTAGCTTTTTTATAAATAGCAGGATTAAAAGATACACTAATAGGGTATCCACTTACTTTATAGTTTGGTAGAGGGTCGGGTAGTTCATCAAAAAAGGCAGGAGGAACATCTCTCTGTCTATCATAAGGGTAGATAACCACTTTATTGTTTTTGTTCTTGTTACTCTCAATTGCTTCTGTTAATTGTTTTTGGGTAATAGAAGTCTGTTTGTATAGTTTTTCTAATTCCTTTGTACTCATATCATAGACAAAGGCTGTATGGCTAGGGTGAGTTTTGTTTTGGCTTACCCCTATACCAATAATATCTAAACGAAAATCTAAAAATGCCATACGGTGATAGATAGCTGCAAATAGACCATCTATTGACTCTTTATAGTTTTTATTGTTTGCTGAGACATTCTCTATGACTTGTGGAGCAGAGAAGCCAACCTCTTGAATACGCTCAGATGCAAAGAGTCCTGTAAAATCTTTAAACCTTTTCTCCTCTTTGTGTCCATAGGTTAGGTGATTAGTTAGATAGTTAGCATGATTTTTAGCTGCTTTAGCCAAAATATGGTGTGATTTCAAAGGGATAAGCCCAGCATTAGTTCTAAGTTTATTAAGGTAGTTTAGTGCATTTAGCTCCTCTTTTTTTATATTTATAGTCGGAAACTCTTTAAATGTAATGTGTGATGAAGATAGAGGCTCTGCTGACAAGAAATAGAGATATATAGCAAATAGAGTAAGTATACCCATTATAAAAGTGTGTAGATTATTTTTCATCTCTATTCCTTTATGCAAAATATATTTTTATTCTTCCCTCATTACAATTATAATAATAAAAAATAAATTTTAACCATAAAAAGCAATAAAAAATTAAAAATTTAATTTACTATATAAAATATTGACAAAATAAGCTATTTATATTATACTAAATTAAATATTTAAAATTATGGAGCTATCTATGAAGGTATCACAATCAGTAAAAGAGAAGACAAAAGTAAAAATACTTGAAGAGGCTGTTAATCTTATGATTGAAAAGGGCTTTAAGTCAGCCTCTATGAGAGAGATAGCTAAAAATGCAGGGGTATCAAATCCAACTATCTATAACTACTTTCCTACTAAAGAGAAGATTATATATGCTTATGTAGAGCAAAAACATAAAGAGACAGCAGAGATTCTAAAAAATATAGAAGATTTTCACACCTATACTCTACGTGAACAGCTACAGACACTTATTGAGACAGAGTTAGAGCTATATTTGGAAGATAGGGAGTTTATTATTCAGATTGCCGATATGGTTTTTCACTCTAGTAACTTAAAACTAGACTCTCTCTATGACTCAAATGCTCTCTTTAGAGATATGGTTGCTGAGATATTGAACATTGCCATAGAGGCAGGAGAGGTTCCTAACCCTCCTTTTGAGGAGTATTTGCCACGTCTTTTTTGGGACTACTATATTATGGTAGTTGCCTATTGGGTCAAAGATGACTCTGAGATGTTTGCTAACACTACACAGTTTATTGACCACTCTTTAGGGGTTATTGAGGCGTTATTACACTCAAATATCTTAAATAAGGCTAATGACTTGGGAATGTTTCTCTTTAAAA
>JALWNF010000112.1 GCA_026995985.1 Campylobacteraceae bacterium | reverse complement strand
AAGACAAGTAAATGTCTTCAGCATTGTTCACGAGTATTAAGTATGTAATTGAACTCCTTTGAAATATACTCCCTTGATAGAACATATTTAGACCTCCTTTGTAATAGCCCTCGTGGACAATGCTGAAGATATTTTCCAGGTTTGCCTCTTGATTTTTATCTCTTTAAAATGATATTATTTCTTACTTTAAAATTAAGGATTTACTATTATCAAGATACTAATGATAGAAGACGATTATGAAATCGCTCAAATTCTTACTGAATACCTTAATAAATTTGATATATCTGTCAGTTCAGCAGAAGAACCATATATGGGTCTTTCGATGCTAACTCAAGAAGATTTTGACCTACTTATTTTAGATTTAACACTACCAGGGATTGATGGACTAGAGGTTATTCCTAAAATACGAAAAAACTCCTCTATTCCAATTATTGTCTCTTCTGCTAGAGATGATATTACAGATAAAGTAATTGCTATGGAGCGTGGAGCTGATGACTATATGCCTAAACCTTATGACCCAAGAGAGTTAGTAACACGCATAAAAACTATTTTACGACGCACACAACCTCCAAGTAATACAAAAAAAGAGCAGAGCTCACTATTTGAACTAAATATTGATGCTAGACATATTATTTTTAAAGATATTCTACTTGAACTAACAGCTGCTGAGTTTGATATATTATCTATATTAATTCAACATAGAGATTCAGCTATATCAAGAGAACAGCTTCTATATGATAGTGAACATATTGATGATAACTCCTCTATTAAAAATATAGATGTTATTATCTCCCGTATTCGTCAAAAACTAGCTGTGATTGACCCAACACGTAGCTATATTAAACCTGTTCGAGGTATTGGATATCTATTGACAGAAAAGATGTAATTATAGCTTATGAAAAATATATCTGTCTCTGTTTTTATCAATATCCTTTTTGCACTTGTACTTACATTAATTGTTACTGTACTATTTCTCTTTCTTAAGATAGATAAAGAGCAACAGAAAAAAGATATGTTAAATCACCATAAACTTGTTGCAAACTATTTACTATCAACTGCACAACTAGATGTAAATAAAGAGAAATTAGAAGATTTAAATTTAAGACTTGTCTCTAATAATGAACTTCAATTACTTAAATTAGCTAATGGAAAGGTTATTTTTGAGAGTAGCTCTCCCTTTGGAAGACTTCAAATTTTTACACTAGAGAAAAATCAATATATATCACTTCAAAGATATGGTTTAACACTTATGCTTCAAGATAAATCAACTCAAAATAATCGTACTCAAACCATTTATATAGCAACCTCTCTTGTTTTTACTCTTTTTGTTTTTCTATATATTGCCATTTATAATAAAATTTCTCCTCTTAAAAAACTCAATAGACAAATTGAAGAGTTTGCAAATGGTAATATGAATATTAAAATTACTCAAAAATCAAATGATGAGATTGGTAAGATTGCACAAAGCTTCGATAATGCTATTCACTATATTCGCTCCCTTTTAGAGTCAAAACATCTATTTATGAGAAACATGATGCATGAACTAAAAACTCCTATTACAAAAGGAAGAATTGCTATCGAGATGGTAGAAGATGGAACATCTAAAGAGGTACTTATTCGTGCATTTGAGAGAATGAATGAGCTTATTAATGAACTAGCACATGTTGAGAGATTAACAACTCAAGGTTTTCAACCAGATATAAATATTGCCAATATAAATGATATTATAGAAGAGAGTATCTCTCTACTTTTAATAGATAAAAAAAAATTAACTATTCAAACTGAAAATGAGTTGCTTAAGACTGACCCAAAACTATTATCTATTGCCATAAAAAATCTAATTGATAATGCCATAAAATATAGCGAAGATAAAAAAGCAACAATTATAACTAATAAAGATAGTATTAAGATACTCTCTAAAGGAGAAAGTTTAGAACATCCACTAGAGTACTATTTAGAACCTTTTACCCAAGAGGAGAAGAGAAATGTAGGTTTTGGACTAGGTCTATATATTGTTAAAAATATTGCCCAAAGACTTAACTATACTCTACACTACTATCATAAAGATGGATACAATATTTTTGAGTTGAAATTAAATGAGACAAAAAAATAGAATCTGTATGGCATTTGACCATACAAATTATAAAATTGGAGTAGCATAACTTCTAGTACGTTTTATCCAACCTTTGAGCCATCGTCTCTCGTTCTTCTCTGGTGGTGAGTTTCTAACACGTCTCTCAAGAACAGCTTGTGCTGCACGTGAAAACTCTATTAAAGCAAATGGCCCTGGTTTAACAGGTCTCATAGTTTGAAGAACCTGAAGAAGTCCCCAACCTTGATTGTTATAGCGTTCAGTTGCTTTAATACCTTTTCCTTTAAAATTAATATAATCAATTAATGGATACCAACCCCCTTTAGTTGCTGCTAAAGCATTATAGTTATTGACTATATGTTTTCGATATTTAGGGGCTACATATTTAATAATCTCTGGAATAGAAGCGTGTAGACGGTCAAAGAAAAATTGTGTCTGTAGTGCTTTTGTATTTAAGAGTAGGTACTGTAACTGCTTGAACTCTTTGTCTCCTCTTGCACGTTCAAAAGAGGCTTTGTCTCTCCATGGAGCACCTGTTTTTCTAGCATATTTTAACCATTGTGGTATCTCTACTTTATTGGCAATAAAGTAGTCTATCATAGCAGGAAAGGTCTCATCAAATCGTTTTGGCTCCCCTGCTGGATACCAAATAAAGTGTCCTATTCCTAACGAAGCAAAATTCTCATTAGGCGACCAATACATAATATATTTTGGATTACCAGAGGTCTCATTTTGATAAATTTTTTCAGCAATAACATTAAGTTCATAAGGTGACAGTTTAGGAGTTGTAACATCTTTTGGATACTCTATCTCATTTTTAGTCTGCTTAACACACCCTGTCAATATAAAACTACAAAATGTTGCTACTAACAACATATTTTTAAAACTCATTTATTTCTCCTATAGTTAATTATTTATTAAGTATAGGGAAAAAATACTAATAAAGATGTTAAGTTTTTAAGTTAATCTATATAAAAAATCTATTGACCTGGATTATACTCAGCATAATAGACAGAACCATCAGAGAAAGTATTGACAGTTAACTTTGAAAAGCTCTCTAAATATGCCCAAAAATCATCTTTTATAGCTTGGTCTATATCTACCTTTCTTAATGCCTCTTCCATACACCCTAGCCACTCATATCGAGACTTTTCATAGATAGAAAAATCATCATGAACTCTAAGCATATGTTCATTGAGGTCTCGTCCCTCTAACTCATCTTCATATACTTTTGGTCCACCACAAAGCTGAATAAAAAATCTAGTATTTTTCTCTTTTACCTTAGCAAACTCCTCCTCATCTTGAGGAAAGAAGTGAGCAATATCACTCTCATAGATAATATCATAAAAATCATACATTAAGGCTCTCATTCCCTCTTCTCCTCCAATAGCTTTATAGAACTCAGAAGAAGGATTTTTATAATTTACCTTTTCACCCTTAACTACTTTTGTAACTTTATACATTAACTATACTCCCTAATACTTTTATAACTATTTTAACTAAACTTATAAGAAATATAATCCTAAAGTATCTATTCATCACAATAACGTTTAACTAAGTTACCATAGGCATCAATTCGACGGTCACGCAAAAATGGCCAGATATCTCGAACCTCTTTAGAGCGTCTCATATCAATATCTGCATATAAAATCTCATTTTTCTCTCCTGCTTGAGCCAAAATTGCTCCTTGTGGGTCACAAACAAAAGAGTTACCCCAAAAGCGAATACCTTTCATAACTCCTGAGCTATCCTTTTCAAACCCAACTCGATTACATGCTAAAACGGGGATACCATTTGCAATAGCATGTGAACGTTGAATAGTTATCCAACTCTCTAACTGTCTAGTTTTCTCCTCTATTGAATCATCATCAAACCAACCTATTGCAGTAGGATAAATAAGCATCTCTGCCCCTTTTAGTGCCATTAGTCGTGCAGCCTCTGGATACCACTGGTCCCAACATATTAAAACACCTAATTTACCTATAGATGTCTCTATTGGCTCAAATCCTAAATCACCTGGAGTAAAGTAGAACTTCTCATAAAATCCAGGGTCATCAGGTATATGCATCTTTCTATACTTTCCTGCAACACTTCCATCTCTATCAAAAACAACAGCTGTATTATGGTAAAGCCCCTCTGTTCTTTTTTCAAACAGAGAGGTAACCAATACAACTCCATACTCCTTAGCAACTTTTGACCAGAATTTAACATCTTCTTTAAAGTTCTGTGCATAATCAAAAAACTTGACATCTTCACTTTGACAAAAATACTCATTTTGATGCAACTCTTGTAGTACAACTAAATCTACTTTATTAAGTGAAGCTTTTTCTATAGACTTAACTGTTTTTTTTATGTTTTTTAGTGTGTTACCATAATACTTTTTTTGAACTAATGCGACTCTCATTTGACTACTTTTTTTAAATATTTTAACATAATTAAAAAAAAATTGATACTATAGAATAGGGGAGTTTTCTTAAC
>JALWNF010000111.1 GCA_026995985.1 Campylobacteraceae bacterium | reverse complement strand
TTTTACACTAAATAACAACAAACCTATAAAAGCTATGGGAAAACTCTACTTTGTCAAAGAAAATAACACTATAATAACAAAAAAATTTGATGAGGTGTTAGAGCAACGGTTTGAATTACCTTCCAAGTTGAGTGAAGTGACTATTTTAGAGAATAATAAACCGTTGTATATTCTTCCTGCCGTATAATTTATTTAAAATTATGACATCAGCAAAGGGGAGAACATTTGTTTGTATCGGTACCAGCAACGTCTGCTAACTTAGGACCAGGGTTTGATACTCTTGGACTTTCAATTAATTTTAGAAATGAAGTGACTATTAAGCCTTCACGTTTCTTTTCAGTATCTACAAGAGGAGAGGGAGCAGAGAACCCTCATATTCGTAAAAATATTCTGTTTATGAATATTTTTAATAAACATTATGAAAAGTTAAGAGGGAGACGAGATAACTTTAGATTTGAGTTTACCAATCGTATACCAATCTCAAGAGGGTTGGGTTCATCTTCAGCTGTTATTACAGCTGCTCTAACTGCATCTTATGTAGCAGCAGGTGAGCGTTATAATAAACGTAAAATTTTAAATTTGGCTTTAGAGTATGAACCACACCCAGATAATATTACTCCTGCAGTGATGGGTGGATTTAATGTAGCTTGTGTAGAAGATAATAAAGTTTACTCAAAAAAGAGAAAGCTTCCTGAGTATCTTCGTGCTGTTTTGGTTATTCCAAATAAAACAATTTCTACAGCAAAATCTCGTAATGTATTGCCTGATTTATATAGAACAGATGAGATGGTATACTCTCTTTCACGCTCTTCGTTTATGACAGCACTATTTATGACAGAGTCTTGGGATTTGCTTAGAATTGCCTCTAAGGATATGATTCATCAGACAAGAAGAATGAAGCAGATGCCAGAACTATTTGAAGTACAAAAAATAGCACTCTCAAGTGGTGCATTGATGAGTACACTCTCTGGTTCAGGCTCAACTTTTTTTACCCTCTGTTATGCTGATGATGCACCAAAAATTCATAGAGCTTTAGCAAGGAGATTCCCTAAATTTAGAGTCTTTACTAAAACTCTTGATAATTATGGTGTCACTTCAAAGAGTTAAGTACTTAATAACAAAAGTTGGGTATAATTATGCAAAAAAATGAACCAATACGCATGTGTATAGTATGTAGAGAACGAAAGCCTCAACAAAAACTACTTCGACTGCAAGAGAAAAACAGTAACATTTTTCCTTATTCTGGAGAGGGTCGAAGTTTTTACCTTTGTAATGGTTGCCGTGAAAACGAAAAAAAAGTAAAAGGTTTAATTAAACGTTTTCGACTCTCAAGTGAAGATAGTGAACAGTTTGTTAAGTATTTAAAGGAGTTAGATAGGAATGGATAGAGTTAAAATCCAAGAGATTGCAAAAGAGGCAGGTGCATCAAATGCAGTACTTATAGAAAAAGCTAAAGAGCTTGGTTACGATGTAAAAGCAGCCAATAGTACTGTAACAGTTGAACAAGCTGGTATATTAGTAGACTATATGATTAATGGGATTAAGCCAAAAGCTAAAAAAGTAAAACCTACCATAGTAAAAAAAGCTAAAGTTGTTAAAGAGAAAGAGGTTAATAAGTCTGAAGAGTTAAAAAAAGAGGAGCAAAAGAGTAAAGAGAGTTCTAAAAAAGAAGTTATTAGCGAAAATAAAGAAGAGGCAGGTCAAAAGAGTAAAAAAACTCCTAAAAAAACTCCTAAAAAAACTCTAAAAAGAGGCTCTATTACTACTACTCCTAAAAAGAAAAAAGAGCTTAAAATAGTAAAAGAGGGGGTAGAGACTCCTTTAACTAAAACAGTAAATGAAAAAGGAGTTGAAGTAGAAGCTCCTAAAGAGGAGAAAGTAGAGAAAAAATCTACAGAAGAGGTAGTTACTGAAAAGAGAGATGAAGAGATTTTAGCAAATGAGAAACCAAAGGCTAGACGTAAGCGTGTTGGTATTACTGTAGTTAAAAAGGCAGATAGAGAGAAGCCAAAAATTAGAATTGTAGAAGAGCGTAAACCTATTGAAATAACTCCTAAAAAGAAACCAGTAGGTATGCCAACACCACCTTCTAAAAAGAAGACTAAAAAAGTAGCAACTCCAAAAGATACAGGTCAAAAACTCGACCTTTTAGCAAATATAGGTTTTGGTAATGGGCGAACTCAAGTAAGTGAACTTGAAGAGGAACCAGAGGTATTAATGCTTGACTTCTCAGATAAAAATATCTATGAAGATATGATGCGTCAAGAGGCAAAGCGTAAAGAGGAGGCTAAAAAAAGAGCAACTATTGGTATGCAACAACAAGGTCGTGGTCGTGGAGGACAAGGTAGTCGCCGTAAGCCATCTACTCTTAAGCGTGGTAATAAAAAGAAAAAGTATGTAAAAGAGGAAAAATCTAAGGAGATTACATCAATAGAGATACCTGAAAATGTAAGAGTTTATGAGTTTGCAGAGAAGGTTGGTCGTTCAACTAGTGAGGTTATTAAAGTTCTTTTCTCTTTAGGAACAATGTTTACACAAAATGACTTCTTAGATAAAGACTCTATTGAGATTTTAGCAGATGAGTTTGGTGTAGAGGTTCATACTATCAATCCTTTAGATGCACTCGATTATGTAAAAGTTTATGATGCTCAAGAGGATAAAAACCCAACAGAGAGACCCCCTGTTATTACTATTATGGGGCATGTTGACCATGGTAAGACATCTCTACTTGATAAGATTCGTCAAACAAAGGTAGTTGATAAAGAGGCTGGTGGAATTACACAACATGTTGGTGCTTACCAAGTTGAGAAAAATGGTAAAAAGATTACATTTATAGATACACCTGGTCACTCAGCATTTACAGAGATGCGTTCACGTGGAGCTCAGGCTACTGATATTGTTATTATCGTTGTTGCTGCTGATGATGGTGTTAAACAGCAGACAAGAGAGGCTATCTCTCATGCTAAAGCTGCAGATGTTCCTATTGTTGTTGCTATCAATAAAATAGATAAAGAGTCTGCTAACCCAGAGTTAGTAAAAGGGCAATTAGCAGAGCTTGAAATTACTCCTGTTGAGTGGGGAGGAGAGCATGAGTTTGTACATGTCTCAGCACATACAGGAGAGGGGATTGATGAGCTTCTTGAGACTCTACTAATTACAGCAGAGGTTCTTGAGCTTCAAGCAGACCCAACTAGAAATGCAAAAGCAGTTGTTATTGAGGCATCTCTACAAAAAGGGTTTGGTGCTACAGCAAATATTATTGTTCAAAATGGTACATTAAGAGTGGGCGACCCATTTGTTCTTGGGACAGCATTTGGTAAGGTAAAGACACTTATTTTAGATGATGGGACAAGAACAAAAGCGATTGGACCTAGTACTCCTGCTGCTGTTGTTGGTCTTTCCGATGTTCCAATGGCAGGGGATATACTTGTAGTAATGGACTCTGAAAAAGAGGCAAGAGAGTTGGCAGACAAACGTGCAGAGTATGCTAGAACTGTAGAGCTCTCTAAGAGTACAAAAGTTACTATTGATGACCTCTCAGCTATTATTGCAGAGGGGAACTTAAAAGTACTTCCTGTTATTATAAAAGCAGATGTTCAAGGTTCTCTTGAGGCTATTAAAGGTACACTTGCTGACCTTAAAAATGAAGAGGTTAAAGTTGATATTATTCATGAGGGTGTAGGTGGAGTAACTGAATCAGATGTTCAACTAGCAGATGCTTCTGAGCACTCTATTATTTTAGGCTTTAATGTAAGACCAACAGGGGCAGTTAAGAAAAAAGCAAAAGAGCTTGGTGTTGAGATTAAGACCTACTCAATTATATATGAACTCTTAGATGATGTTAAGGCACTTCTTAGTGGTCTTATGAGTCCTACTATCTCCGAAGAGGTTACTGGTCAAGCAGAGGTTCGGGAGATATTTGTTGTTGCTAAAGTTGGAACTATTGCAGGTTGTAAAGTTGTTGATGGCTCTATTATTCGTAATGCAGGTGCTAGACTTATTCGTGATGGTGTTGTTATCTACACCACTACTATCTCATCTCTTAAACGCTTTAATGATGATGTTAAAGAGGTTAAAAATGGATTTGAGTGTGGTATTATGCTTAACAACTTCAATGACATTAAAGTTGGTGATGTTATTGAGACCTTTAAAGAGGTAGAAAAACAGGCGACATTAGATTAGTTTAATGTCATTATTGAATTTTGCCTTAATAGCATTGTATAATTTATAATTTTTATATAATTAAAATAAGATTTAAGATGTGACATAGTCATACTTGCGATATAGGGGAAAGAATGAGAGAAGAGATAAAAAGAAAAAGAACAGAGTCACGACTAGTGGAGCTAATTCCTGAGGCTCTTTCAACTATGAATGATGACCGTATCAATGGACTTACTGTAACAGAAGTGGTCTGTTCAAGAGGTAGGTATGATGCAAAGGTATACTTAGATAAATCATATTTAGATGAACATGAACAGCGTGAGGCTTTAAAACAACTAAGAGTTGTTTCTAATTATCTATCTTCGTATATTAGAGATAGTGAAGGGTGGTACAAAGCTCCAAAGTTTACATTTGAGTTTGATGACCAACTTGAAAGAATCTCAAAAATTGAAGCACTCTTTCAAGAGATAGCAAAAAGAGATAAAAAGGGTCAATCTAATGAGTCTTAACGAACAGATAGAAAAAATTGTTAAAGCTAATGGAGCTGAGTTTTATGGAACAGAGACTCTAAAAGAGGATGCTAACACTATATTTAGAGTCTATATTACACATAAAGATGGTGTAACTCTTGATTTATGTGCAGAGGTTTCAAATGAACTATCTGTCTTTTTTGATGTTAATCCTCCAATAGAGGGTGCCTATTTTCTTGAGGTAAGCTCACCAGGGATTGAACGTAAACTAGAAGAGCCTAAACATTTTATGTCAGCTATTGGTGAGCGTGTAAAGTTCAAAGTTCACGGTGGTGACAAAGAGAGAGGTGAGATTACTTCTGCTGATGAGAGTGGTTTTACCATAGCAAAAAAGGGTGAAGATGTACGATTTGAGTACAACAATATCTCTAAGGCAAAGACCTACTTTGAGTGGAATAAGGCGAAATAATCTACAATATAGAGTCTAGTCTATAAATATAATAATCTTGCCCTAATAACTAAGGTAACTATGAAAATATACCAACTAAATAAGATAAAAGACAAAAGACAATTCCTTCAAAAATTAAATGTCCATGGTGGTGGTGTGTCTATTATGGCAAAGAAGATGGAGTTGCTCTACTTTCAGATAAAAGATTTAAAGAGACCTGCTGTTAATATCTTAAAACAAGATGCACTAAGTATTGGGGCTGAGTTAGCTACTCCTTCTGGGGTAATAACTTGTGAAAAGGAGAGTTACGATTGTCTGCTTCTTGGAACACGTAAACATATTGAGATACTCTCTAAAAAGGAGTTGGCTCAACCCTTTGGACTAAAGAGTTTGGCTTTAGAGTTGCAGAAGTTTTTAAAGACTAAATCATATCCTATAAAGATAATGGGCATAATAAATGCCAATGATGATAGTTTCTTTGAGGGGTCACGCTTTAGAGATAGTGAAGCTATTGAGAAGATAGAGCAGATGATAGAGCATGGAGTAGATATAATTGACATAGGAGCTGTCTCTTCTCGTCCTAATGCAGATATTGTTTCAGCAGAGATTGAGTTGGAGAGAATAAAGCCTATTTGTGATGCAGTAAAGACCAAAAAGCTTTATGAGAAGGTCTCTTTTTCAGTGGACTCTTATACTCCATCGGTGATTGAGTATGCTTTAAAGTCAGGCTTTAATTTGGTCAATGACATTACAGGGGCTTCTAATGATGAGGTGGTAAAGTTGGCTGTGGAGTATGGGGCTAAGTTGTGTATTATGCACATGCAAGGAACACCACAAACAATGCAACAAAACCCTACCTATGAGGATATAATGGTAGAGATTTCAGACTTTTTTGAAGAGAGAATAGCTAAATGTGAAGCATTGGGAATGAAGCGTGAAGATATTATCTTAGATGTAGGTATAGGATTTGGAAAGAGATTAGAGCACAACTTAACACTTATAAAAAATATTGGTCACTTTAAGAAGTTTGGGTGTGAGGTATTAGTAGGGGCTAGTAGAAAGTCTATGATAGATAAAGTTATTCCTACTCCAACACAGGAGCGATTGGCAGGAACACTTATTATTCATGCACGAGCCATAGAGAATGGAGCCTCTATTGTGCGTTGTCATGATGTTAAAGAGCATCGACAGGCTTTGGCTGTGTTGGAGGCATTAGATACTTAATATAGCTGTTTAATTCTCTTGCTTCTATTTAACTCCTTTTATTGTTTAAGCTACCTTCTCTTTAATAATTTTTGGCTCAAGGGTAAGAGTATGCTCTTTTATTTAATATAATCTCCTTTTTAACTCCATTATCAAAAGTAATATCTATGACACTCTTTTTTACTTTATAGGCAAGTGCATAGTATGCCATATCGGCTCTACCTATTTGTGCTACATCTCTGTTAATTATAATGGTAATATGAGCATTATCTCCTTTTGGTGGGTCTATAGTGAGTTTTGTAGCGCCTGAACTCTCTTTTATAGTATATATAAGTAGATTGTATTTTGTAAAGTCAATAGGGTTCATTTGTAAAGAGTCAATAAAATTTTTTTTCTCCTCTTTATTCCAAAACTTTTCTGTTTTAACTTTGTTTATAAAAGCTATAAAGTCACTTTCTGTAGTGTATAGATTAGTTAAAATTTTACTGTATCCTTTTGCTCTAAAAGGGATAGGTAGTCTACTAATTGTATCTTGGCTCAATAACTCTTTTTTGGGTAGTTGTGAAATTAAAATTGAAGAGTTTGGATTACAGGCTGTAAAAAGTATAATAATAGTAAGCAATATAGAGGTTCTTAACATAAAAAATCCTTTTCTATTTTTATATATTATAAATTAAAAAAGGATTTTTGTAAAGGGACTGTTAGCTTTTATGCTCTAATCGCTGAACAGATGCTGTCTCAGATGTAGTACTTGAATTTGAACCAAATACCTTACTAACTATGCTTTTTAGACCCGTCTCATTGGCTTCATATTCACGCTCTGCCTCTTGTAGTGACATCTCCCAAGCAGAAGAGAATCCAGGGGCTTGTGACATCATCTTTCTAAGAGCTGAATCGTAAATATTTAGAAGTCTAAGTTCTGCACGACCAGGTTTTTGACCTAATGTCTTAACTGATATTCGTAGGTTTTCATTCTCTTTTTTTAGTTTCTCTAACTCTTTTACCAAGGTTGCATTTCCTGCATCTGTAATCTTCATCTGTCTCTCTAAATGAGATTTATAGTCATTAAGCTCCTTTTTGTATTTTCTAATGGTCAATAGAGACTTTAAGTACATAAGAAATGCTCCAAAGGCAATACCTGCCAATATGAGTAAGATAGTTTCAGCATTAAAATTGAATTCCACAGTAGTCCTCCTTAGTTGATATATAAATATTATATCATAAGAGAAGAGTCTAAAGGCAATATAAATTAATATTGACTAGATAATAGTTTCATGCGTAAAATAGGAACATCTGATTTTTATGTTACAATTTCTAAAAAAAATTGGGATTAATATGAGATTAGACAAGTATTTAGTCGAAAAAGGTTACTTTGAGAGCCGTAATCGTGCATTAGATGCAATTAAATGTGGAAAAGTATTTGTCAATGGTCAAGTGGCAAAAGCATCAATGAAGTGTGATGATAATACCAATATTGATATAGACCAAGAGAAGTTCTATGTGAGTCGTGCAGCCAAGAAGTTAGAGCTTTTTTTAGAGGAGTACCCTTTGAACTTAGAGGGAAAACGAGCTATTGATGTTGGTTCAAGTACAGGTGGTTTTGTGCAGATACTTCTTGAAAAGGGAGTAGAGTCTGTAGTATGTGTAGATGTAGGAAAAAATCAACTTCACCACTCATTACGTAATAATAGTAGAGTCTCTATCTTTGAAGAGACCGATATTCGTCTATTTAAGCCAACTAAACCCTTTGAGTTGCTCACTTGTGATGTATCGTTTATTTCGCTTTTACATATAATAGAAGCTATAGATAGACTCTCTAAAAATGAGATAATTTTACTTTTTAAACCACAGTTTGAAGTTGGACGTAATGTAAAACGTAATAGTAGAGGTGTGGTTTTAGATAAAGATGCTATTTTAGAGGCTAAGAGTAGATTTGAAGCTAAAGCACAAGAGTTAAATTGGGAGTTGGTCTATAGAACTACCTCTAAGCTTATAGGAAAATTAGGAAATGTAGAGTATATTTACTACTTTAGGAAATCATGAAGTTAACAAATAAAATAAAATCTATTACCATCGGTTCATTTGATGGTATTCATTTAGGACATCAAGTATTAATCAATCAAGCCCAAGCAGTAGTAGTCATAGAGCGAAATAGTGGTTACTTAACTCCAGGATATAGACGAATTAACTACTTAAAAAAGCCTTGCTTCTTTTACCATTTTGAAAAAATATCTCAGTTATCAGCTAAAGAGTTTATCGATAGAGTCTGTATAGATTTTCCCAAGGTAGAGACTATTGTAGTTGGGTATGACTTTGAGTTTGGTCATAAAAAAGAGGGCAATACAGCTTTGCTAAAAGAGCTATTTTATGGAGAGGTTATTGTAGTAGATGAGGTAAAAGTAGATAATATCTCTGTGCATTCAAGAGCTATTATAGAGTATTTAAAAGAGGGAAATCTATTTTTAGTAAATAGACTTTTAGGGCGACCTTTTAGTGTAGACGGAGAGGTTATTTTAGGTCAGGGGTTAGGAAAGAGAGAGTTAGTTCCTACTATTAATCTTAGTGTATATGACTATTGGTTACCAAAAAATGGTGTCTATATTACACGTACTAAAATTGATAATAAGTGGTTAGATAGTGTTAGTTTTGTTGGTATTCGTCAAACAACAGATAACTCATTTGCAGTAGAGACACATATTATAGGTAAACTCTTAGGAGAGGTAAAAGGTAATGTTTCTGTAGCATTTTTAGAACCTATTAGAGGAAATATAAAATTTAATAGTATAAAAGAGTTGAAAAATCAGATTAATTTAGATATAACTTATGCTAAAAATTATTTTAAGGATAGTAGATGAAAAAGAGATTGTTAACATTGGTTGTTTTGAGCGTAAGTCTTTTTGCAGAGTTTAAGACTATAGATGTACCAGAGTTTGAAAAGATGCAAAAAGATGGAGTTCTTGTAATAGACATACGAACTGCATCAGAGTGGAAAGAGACAGGTATTATAGAGGGTGCAAAAAAGATTACCTTTTTTTCTGAACGAGGGCAACCTCTTATTGCTGATTGGTTTTTTGAATTAGGTCACCTTATTAAAGATAAAAAAACACCATTTATTATCTATTGTGCCCATGCAAGTCGTTCAAAGGTATTGGGTGAAGGTTTAGATAGTATGGGCTTTGAGAAAGTCTATGAGCTTAAAGGTGGTATTGAGAATGGTTGGATAAAAGCTGGTAAAAAAACAGTTAAAGAGTAGAAATAGAGTAAAAGTTTTATCTTCTTTTTGATATATTTGAACAAAATATAATTCATAATTCTCTTCCTTAATCTATAATTTGGAAGAGTAAGGTTAAAAAATCTTAAAATAACTCTCAAAAATAAAAAATAGAATAGGCTGATGTATAAGATAGATAATCAAAGAGTGTTGCCCCATAAACTTTAAGACTCTATTTAGTTTAGAGTTGTTATTGAAAATTTTTTGATTAAAAATTTTTAGATGCAAATCATAATAAGCAATAACTATTCCTAAAAGAACAACCCCAAACCACGGAAAGATAGGAACTAAATCTTCTGAATGAATAGGAGGAAGATGTAAAATAGGTTGCAGAAGATTAAAAATAGGGTGAACAGTTAAATTCCCTGTTGCAGAGCCAATAAATATTAAAATAGCAAATAGAAGAGCTATTTTAGGATAGTTTAAAAAAGGTAGAGCTAATATAGAACTAAGGAGAATAAAGTGTAAGATTCCAAAATAAATCCATGAGTTTGGAAATATAATGTAGGTAACTATAGTAACAGTTATACTAGATATAGTTAAAAGAAAAATTCTCTTATTTAGCCTTTTCCATGAAATTAATTTTTTATGTACTAAAGAGAGGCTAATTCCCATAGATAGTAGAAACATACTTATAATTATATATCGGAATAATAGAAAAAATTTTGAGTTATTGAGATTTATATTTATAATATGAAAATAACTTAAGTCGTAGTTAAAGTGATATATTGTCATAAATAATAATGCCCAACCTCTAAAGATATCTACCCCTATAACTCTATTTTTTTGCATAAGAACCCCCTACTTTATAAAATATAATAACATTAATTATGTAAAAATATAATAAATTGTTAAGATAAAATAGTAATTAATTATATTTAATTAAAATTTAGATATACTAATTAACTATTGTGAGTCATTGGAGGGAGAATAGTGAAACAAAAGGGTATACTGAATTTAAATAAAATTATTTATGGTCTTATTATTATAATAGTTATTGAACTTAGTATATTTATATTTTATAAGATTATTAGTAGTTACACTAAGAAAGAGAATATTTCAAAAATGCCATTAGCTACTGTTCATCTAAAAAAGATACAAAAGAATGAATTGGTTGTCTTGAGCCCCCCTAGTATAATAAAACAGCATATTAAGATAAAAAAAATGCCTCCAAAAGCCAAAACTACACTTATTAAAATCTCTCCTAAAAGCTATAATGATGTTATTAAAATAGAGTCTCCTTTAGTTAAGCCAATAATCTACACAAAGAGTGTTAACCTTGATAATGTAACAATTGCTCAAAAAAAGAGAACATTTATTGATATGATGCTTCCATCTATTCTTCTTGCTAAACATCACTTAATTAAAGATAGAAGACATCTATTAATGTTACTTAAAAAAGATAATTTAAGTAAATCAGATAAACTATGGTTGAAAAAAAAGAGACAAATTTTTAAAGCAAAGAGTAATGATGAACTCTATAATAAGATGGAGATACATCCTACTAGTATCATTATTGCACAAGCAATAATTGAGAGTGGCTGGGGAACATCTAAATTTTTTAAAAAAGCTAACAATGTTTTTGGTATCTGGTCTTTTAGTACTAATGATAAACGCATGGCAGCCTCTAAAAAGAGAGGAGATAAAACCGTATATCTCAAAAAATATAGCTCTGTAGAGGAGTCAATTTTTGATTATCTATTGACTCTTTCAACTAAAGATGCCTATAAAGAGTTTAGAGAGAAGAGATTGGAGACGCAAGACCCATTTGAGTTGATAAAATATTTGGGAAACTACTCAGAGTTAAGAGATAAGTATATTGAAAATTTAAAAAATACTATTAAAAAAAATAGACTTCTTGCTTATGACTCTTATCAATTGGATATGTAGGGTATAATAAGAGAGAAGTTATGTCTAGCCAAATCCTCCTCTATATTTCTTAATAAGCTGTTGAATCTTGTCTCGTTTAATAACACCCACATGAACCTCTTTAATTAGGTTAGTATTATAGTGTTCATTAGTTTTATTGAGAGATAGCATAATGACATTCATATTTGGGTGCTGTTTTTTTAAAATATTTTGATTAAACTGCTCTACCTCTTTATCAATAAAAAGTATATCATACTCCTCTTTATCAATATATTTCTCTAACTCATTAGAATTATGGACAATCTCAATATCGTAGTTCATATTAGTAATAACTTTTGAGAGGATTTGTGCCTCTAGTGGATTCTTCTTTAGTATAAGAATCTTTTTATTGTTATGTTTGTTTTTTTCATTTTTATCTGTTTTCTCTTCTTCTAAAATAGAAAGTTTTTCAATAGTATTATCTTTAGATACTTCTGTTTTATTATTATCTATTTCTAAGACTTCAGTTGATGAAGATTCCATATTTTCATCTTCATTTTTAGGTTTAAGAAACTTTTTTAATATATATAAAAGCTCATTATTCTCAATAGGTTTTGGTATGTAGTCATCTAATCCTTGTTCTAAAAAACGCTCTCTGTCGCCAGTTAGAGCATTGGCTGTTAAAGCAATAATTGGAACATGCTGAAGTTTCTCTTCAACTTCATAGTTAATAATCTCATGAGTTGCTTCAATACCATCCATAACAGGCATTTGAATATCCATAAAAATTAGGTCATAGTCATTACTTTTACGCTTCTCAAATGCCTCTAAACCATTATTTGCAAGTTCTACAGTAACACCATATTTAATTAGAACTTGTTTAATAAGTTTTTGGTTAATAAAGTTATCCTCTGCAACAAGAACATTCCCATAAAATTTAATATTCTCAAAAGTAACACTATTTTGATTTTTTAAATCTATCTCATTAATACTCTCTTCTGTAGCATTAAGCCCTTGAATAATCTTTGTTGGAGTGATAGGTTTATATAAAATTTTGGCAACTTTTGCACCCATCTCTTCAAGATGTGTTCTATTTGAAAAACTTGCAAGTAGAATAACTTTATTTGAATTTAACTTATAGATACTCTTTAAAAGTTCATCATCACTATTGTCTACATCTATCCATATACTATTGATGGTTTTATCTTGATTCCATTTTTTTAAGTCAGCTAGAGTCTTAAATCTATTTATTGTTACATCATAATATTTAAGATATTCACTCAAGTAGAGGTCTTGTTGTATAGGAATATCATAGTCATATTTACAGATAGCTAAATCTTTAAAGTTATAAGATAGTGCAAGTTCAGTGCTCTCTAGTACCTCTTCAAAGACAATATTGAAGTAGAATCGTGTTCCTTTCTCCTTTTCACTCTCTAGTTTAAGCTCTGAACCCATTAAATCTAAAAATTTGGTTGAAATAGTAAGCCCAAGACCTGTTCCCCCATATTTGCGAGTAATAGAGACATCAGCTTGAGTAAAGGCAGAGAAGACATTTAGCTGTTGCTCTTTTGTCATTCCTACACCATTGTCTTCAATAGAGAATGAGATTTCTGTATGGTTATCAATGGTTGATACCTTTCTAATCTCTACATTAATTTTTCCTCCAAAGTCTGTAAACTTAACAGCATTACTTAGAAGGTTAATAAGAACCTCCTTAATCTTAACTGCATCTCCAAGAAGTTTTTTGTCTATAGCTGGGTCAAGGAAGAAATTAAGTTCAATATTCTTCTCTGAAGCTCTCATAGCATAGGTCTCTACAGCATTTTCAAACTCAACTATTGGGTCAAATATAATTATGTCAAGTTCTGTTTTGTTACTCTCTATTTTTGATAGGTCAAGAATATTATTGATAATACTTAGTAAGTTTTCTGAACTCTTCTCTATAATATTTACAAACTCTTTTTGCTCTTCATTAAGACCTGTACTCTTTAGAAGCTCTGTAAAACCTACAATACCATTAAGAGGAGTACGAATCTCATGAGACATATTTGCTAAAAAGAGTGACTTTGAGGCATTTGCCTCTAAAGCCTCCATCTTATCGGCTTTAGCATTTTCAATTAGTGTCTCTATAAGCATATAAGCATTATCCATACCTTTTTTTGTTTTTAAATCTATATCTTTATAGAGACTCATACCAGATTCATCATATAAATCTTCAGCCTCTATGATTGAGTTAGTAAGAATATCTTCAAGATGCTTAATATTGTTTTTAAGCTCTCTTATTGCTAAAAAGACTACTACACTAAGTAGTAAAATCAATAGAATAGTTCCTGCTGATATATAAAGTATAGTTTTAGAGTCAAGTTCAAAATGAACTATATTTAGAGCAGTTGCTACCCCATATAGTGAAACCAATAAAAGCAGAAAAAGTGGTAAAATACTAACTAATTTAAATTTATTATCTAGTTGCAAGTTTTATCCTTTTATGCTCTTTTAAGTTGTTGCATATAGTCTTCAAGAGAGAGGAAGTGTCCCCAATACTTTTTAATTAATCCTTCAAGCTTTTCATGTTCTGTACAGAACTGTATCTCTTCTAAAATATCAGCAAGTTCATTGATACGTAAGTTACTAGCCGCCCCTTTTAGTTTGTGTCCAAGCTCATGAATGTTATCCATATCTTTTTGATAGTATGATGTAAGTAGGTGGTCAATATCGTGATGTGCTTGTTCAATAAAGTCCTCTACAAACTCTTCAATAAGTACCACAGGTAAGTTTAACTCATCTGCTGCTGTTTGAGGATTATAAGAGATTGGAAGAGGCGTAATTTCATCAAGAGAAATCTTTTTTATTTCATTATGCTCATTATGTAATTGAATCTCTCTATTAAATGCTTCATTTATTGCTTTACTTTTTGGTTCCTCAAGAGGCAACTCTTCTACTTTAGTCTCTATAAATTCTTCTTTTTTCTTATCGTTGTCTATATCTACACTATTTAAAAGTTCAGTAAATCTCGAATTTAAAATATCTTCTTTTTTATCTTTATTATTGTAGTCTGGTTCAAAAATATCATCAGCTATATCATCTTCATAATCATCGGGTTTCTCTAGTGTTAAGAGAGCTAATTTTGTATAGTACTCATCAATTAAATGTGTACGTTCATGATGAGGTAATTTTTGAATTTTTAAGAGTATAATATTGATATGAGGGATTTTAAGTGTTAAAGCAAGATTTGATAGATTTTTAATAACCTTGTCATCTCCTTCTAAAAGACGCTTTTCATCAATGATTGACTGGTCGATAAAGCTATCAAGATATAGTTTATAGTCACTTACGCTAAGACCAATCTCTTTTGAAATTTTTTCAACATCTAAATATATTGGTTTATATTTTGTTCTTAGAGGTTTTTTAGGTTTAAGAAGTCCATCTTTTATCTCATTTATCTCTATATCTTTAAGCTCTATAAGTTTAAATACTCCTTGAACTCCATATAGTTTATTTTCAATAAATGCTGCACTTATAAGTTGTCTCTCTTGTCTAATAACAATCTGCTTATTTTCAAATGTAATATTACTTATAATGTTTGAGTCTCTCAGTTCTTCAAAAGATACAAAACCTAAAAGTTCAATAAACTCTTTATCTGCTAATATTAATTCTTTGTTATCATTATATCCATAATACATTTTTGCCTCTTTATATTATATTTATTATTTTATCTTATTGTTATATCGAGCATAACGCTCACTCTCTTCTTCTATATTTATTTTAGAAGTTGGTCTATGTATGATAATAAAACCAGAAGCTTTTCCACTCTTATCATACTTTACTGTACAGTGGACATCTGACCAAAAATACATACCATCACGTCGCATATTTTTTAAGACAGAAAACCACTGCTTTAAGCGTTTTTTAGTTGACCATAACTCCTCATATATATCATCTGGAACATCAGGATGTTTAAAAATAGAATGGTGTTTACCTATGAGTTCATCTTTTCGGTAACCTACTACTTCGCAGAAGTTTTGGTTAGCATCGGTAATAATACCTTGTAAATCGATTTCATAGATTAGATTTTTTGAAAATTTATATTCAACATCTAATGGTACAGGATGATGCACATGACTCCTTTGTATGGTATATAGCTTTTAACTAATTGAACAACTTTAATATAAAAGAGCTAAGAATAGATTTAAAATAAACTTATTTATTGGTTGTAATCTTATATCGAAAGTTATAAGTTACAATAAATAATATCTTATGTTCTCTTGTATATATAATTATTATAATTTAACATTAGATGTTCCGTAGGATTTTAGCAACTTTTTCAGAAAATGCGACTGAAATCTCTTCATAAGAGGCATTTTCTATAGCTTCAAATGTTCCAAAATAGTTTAAGAGTTTTTTAACAGTTGCAGGTCCTATTCCTTTTTTTTGAAGCAGAGAGTTTTGTATATCAGCTTTTCGTTTCTGTTTTTGATGATAAGCAATAGCAAAACGGTGTGCTTCATCGCGTTGTCTCTGTACCCATTGGAGTCGTTTGTCGTTAGGAGAGAGTTCAAAAACAGACTCTTTAGTATAGATAATATCTTTGGCAGAACCCTTTGCACGGTGAGCTTTAGCATCAAGCTTCTCTTTAGCAATAGCAATAACATCTAAGCTTACTTTAGCCTCTTCTAAAAGTGATATAGCTAACTTTCTTAGTGTTTCACCACCATCTAAAATCCATAAATCAGGAGGAGGAGTTTTCTTGAAACTCTCAATACGTCGTCTCAACATCTCCTTCATCTGCCCATACTCATCTTTAGCTTCAAGTGCATAGCGTCGATACTCTTTTTTAGACCATTTACCCTCACTCCACACTACCATGGCTCCTACTGTTGCTACCCCCATCATATGAGAGTTGTCAAAGGTCTCTACCTTATAAGGAGTCCTATTTAACTCAAAGAGTTCGGCAATTTTTGGCTCTGTCTCCTCTGTTGGTTTGTTGCGTTTTAGTACCTCTTTTGCATTCTCTATAGCAATGGCTGTAAGTTTTGCTTTTGAACCTCTTTTGGGGTGTAAAATCTCAATCTTTTTACCAAAACGCTCTGAGAGTAGGGTGGCTATTTTATCTTGGTCTTCAAAAGCGTGAGCAACTAAAATATGTTTAGAGATTTGAGGAGTATCTACAGTGTAGAACTCTAGTAGAGCCTGTTTATATGCTTCATTTTCATCATAGAGTTCACCATTTCTAAATGTAGAGACCGAAGAGGAGATAACCCTTCCACCTCTCATAAAGAGCTTAACTATGACCCCTTTTGTCTCACCATTTACAATAGCAAAAATATCTAAATCTTCATCTTTAGCTAAGTCGATATTTGAGCTAATTGTTAGGGACTCTAGGGTTTTAATATTGTCACGAAGTGTCGCTGCCTCTTCAAAGCGTTCATCTGTAGCCAACTCCATCATCTTGTCAGTTAGTTGCTCTATAAGTGTAGACCTTTTTACAATAGCTCTCTTGACTTGTGCGACAATCTCTTGATACTCCTCTTTTGTAACTTTCCCCTCACAAGGTGCAAGGCACTTGCCTATTTGGTAAAAGAGACAAGCTCTTTTCTCTCTAAGACAAGAGTTCTTTTGAACTAAAGGAAAGAGTTCGTAGAGGGTATCTAGTAGTACCTTACCCCCATTTGGAAAAGGTCCATAGTAGGTTATCTTTTTCCCTTTTATAACCTTGCGTGTCAACTCAAAACGAGGAAAATCTTGTGACTCATCAATATAGATATAAGGATAGGTCTTGTCATCACGCAGTAAAATATTATATTTTGGATTGAGCTGTTTTATAAGTGAGTTTTCTAAGATAAGTGCATCTGCCTCACTATCAACGACAATATAGTCAAGCCTAACAGCCTGTTGCAACATTCGCAAAATGCGTAATCCCAACTTAGGGTTAGGGTGTAGCTCAGGTGTAAAACGCCAATAGGATTTGACACGATTTTTAAGATTTTTTGCTTTTCCTACATAGAGTAGTCTGTCATCTTTGTCAAAATATTGGTAGACACCTGCTTGATTTGGTAGGGTTTGAATGGTTGATTTTATGTTGTTTTTTTGATTCATTTTGATATATTATCATAATTTTAAAACTATAACACAGCCAAATAGTTAGTAAGCCTTCTATACATATCTACTTTTTCTAAAAGCTGAACCTCGTCAACATCTCCCAAAATCTCCATAGCTCTATCTTTAGGAATAGGTCTTCAAGAAAGTAGCCCAATACTAAAAATATCTAAGTCACTATCTAACTGTTTAGCAATCACTTTAGCAAAAAAAGCCTTTTGGATTTGATATGGTTGATGGTCAAAAACAATAGTTACAGCCCTTTTAGTCACAGGGTCATCTAAGAGCATAATAGACT
>JALWNF010000110.1 GCA_026995985.1 Campylobacteraceae bacterium | reverse complement strand
GTTTATGGGTATAGTTGTAATAAATAATGTACCTAAAGTTACACTTTTATCTAAAGATAAGAAACTTAAAACATTTCAAGTAAATGATATGTTATTAGAGGGTGTTAAAATTATTAAAATTAGAGGAGATGAGTTGGTAGTAGAGGAGATTAAAGAGAAAAAAAGGTTTAGTTTGAAACTTTTTGAAATTAATGTAAAAAAATATTTACCTAAAGAGCATATAAAGGAAAAAAATGATTCAAAAATATAGACTATTAATATCTATTTTCTTTTTCTTATTAAGTTCAGGCTGTAGCCTAATTAATGACAATCAAAGACCAAATACTAAAAAGAATATGATTCAAGATGCCTCACATAGTTTAACCACACAAGATGAAGATGTTTCATATGTTGAGGAGTCTCCAACTGAAGCAATGGTTGAAGATTTATCAAATTATGTAGTTGATACTAAACCAAATGTTGAAGAGATAACAAATGTGCGTTCTTTACAAACTGGTAAAAAACATTTCAATATTGATTTAATGGTAGCTAAAAAACATTTTGACCATAAAAAGGTAAAAATTTCAATAGAGGAGATGCCTCTAAATAAATTTTTACATTTAATATTTTCTAAGGTTTTAAAAGTTGACTATATTTTAGATAAAAATGTACAAAATGAGAAACAACCTGTCTCTATAAATATTAAAAAAGAGATTTCTAAACAGAAACTTTTCTCTATTGTTGCAAATATGCTAGAGGGGTTTAATATTACAATTGAACTAGACAATAATATATTTTATATTAAGAGAGCAACTAGAGCTGCATCAGAATCTGTACATAAAGTCTATTATGGTACAACTCTACCTAAAGGATTGGATGAAAATGATGTTATCTATATGATACGCCCATTTTTTTACAATAATCAGATGAGTAAACATAATATTTTTGTTAAAGAGTATTTTCTAAGCAATAAAGCAGATTTAAGAGTAGATGAGTACGATGGTGTTATTAAAATTAAAGACAAAGTAAAAAATATTCGCAAAGCTTTAGAGTATTACACTTTTATTGACCAACCTAGTATGCGTAATAAAGAGATGAAGCTTGTTCACATGAAAAATATGGAAGTTACTAAATTTATTGAACAGATGAAACCAATTTTAAAAAATTATGGGATTTTAATTGCAAGATCTCCTAAATCACCAGGAGTACAGATGGTTCCTATTGCTCAAATCAATTCATTTTTATTACTTTCAGAAAAAAAGGAATGGACAGATACTATTCTTTTTTGGAAAAAGAAACTAGACATCGTTAAAAATACAAATATGAATGATTTGGAGTTCTTCGTCTATAAACCACTTAATAGAAAGGCAGAGGAGTTAGTAAAAGTTATTCAAAACTTTTCTAACATTTATAAAACATCTACTTTAAGTAGAGAGACAAAATCTCCTAATAGCAAAACAGGAGAAGAGACATCTACCTCTTCTAGTGATAATAGTTTTGATAACAGTTTAAATCAAGCAACCAACCAAACTAAAGTTGTAGTAGATAAAGAGCGTAATAATATTATTATCTATGCAAAAAGAAAAGATTATATTGCACTTAAAAAAATGTTACGACGCTTAGATACTCTACCAAAACAAGTTTTAATTGAGGTAACTATTGCGGATATCTCTTTAACAGATTCACTAAAATATGGATTTGAATGGTTCTTAAAAAAACAAGGTTACGATGTAAAAGGTTTAGATGGAGCAGGTTCTTTAGGTGGAGCAGGGGTATTGGCTCATATGTTTTCTGTTTCAAAAGGAGTAAATGCTATTTTTTCAGCTGCTAAGACACGTAAATATGTCAATATACTCTCTAATCCAAAGCTTTTAGTTTTAAATAACCACTCTGCAAGTATTAATGTTGGAGACAGAATTCCTATTATTAGCTCACAAGCGACAGTAGGAGATGTAGGTGGAAATCAACCAAGTATTTTACAAAATATACGCTACCAAGAGACAGGTATCTCTTTGAGTGTAAAACCAACTATAAATTCAGATGGTTATCTCACTTTAAATATCTCACAAAATGTTAGTAACTCTAAAGCAAATAATCTTGGAGGAACTAACTCCCCTATTATTTTTAATAGACAACTTCAAACAGATGTAATTTTAAAAAGCGGTGAAACAGTAGTTCTTGGTGGATTAATCTCTGAAGATAAGACAAAAGATACAACTAAAGTACCTCTGCTTGGAGATATTCCTATTGTAAAAAATATCTTTTCTAACTCTGGAGATAGTATAGAGAAAAAAGAGTTGGTTATTCTTATTAAACCTACAATTTTACGTAATAGCAATGATGCAAAAATAGTTACAGATGCACTATTGAAGCTAATGAAATTTCAGTAATAACTATTTTATTTTATTTTTTTTTATTAAAAAGGTAAAGCTAATATTCACTTTTTAGATAAATTAAACTATAAAAACTTTATACTTTAAGATTAGCTATGATAGAATAACTTCAAGTGAGAAGAAAAACTCATGAATCTTAAAGTTATTCCAAAAGGAGTTCTAAAATGAACAAAATTTTAACCGGTGTATTAATAAGTGCTGTTGCTTCAACAGTTACACTCTTAGCTGCAGATGCAGTTATTGGTCAAGATGTGCCTACAGAACAAAGATTAAGTCATCTTTATATTAACCAAGATACAACTACATACAATACTAATAAAGCTCTTACTGGTGGAGAGAATAAAGATTCTTATGACTACAATGTATCTATTGATTTACCAGGTGTTGGTCAACCAGTAAAACTTGTATGGAAACCATTTGTAAACCTTACAAAAGATTCAAAATTTACTCTTAGAGCAGTAAATGGAGATTTTGTATTGGCACGTGATGTTGTTCTTTGTTCTGGTAGTAAAAAAGTTGGTACAATGGTATCTACAGGAAGAACTGATGGTTCAACAATTATGAACGATATGAGTTTCCAAATCGATGATGTCTCTGATGCATCTTTTGCTGCAGATATTGCTAAAGATAACAACCTTACTTTCTCAGCAGCATCAACTTGTAAAAAGGATGCTTTATTACAAATAACATCATCTAAAGGTGCTTGTACTACTCTTGGAATCGAAATTCCACAAGCAATCGATAACTCATCTCAAGCATTTAAAGACTATACTGCCCCTGCTATTACAATAGGTAAAACTCAGCATTTAGTTAAAGTTGCATGTGATACACCAGTATGTACAATCGACACAACTGCTGAAAGTAAAGTATTTACAGATACACCAGCTGCAGTTGGTATTAACCTATCAAAAACTCAACCAGTAGGTTCAAGAAATGCTACTAAGCTTTGTCCAGGATGTGATGAGACAGTTACTTCAACTTGTGTAACTACTATTCATGTTGAAAATAATGCTAGTTTCGATATTACATCTTTAGAAGTAACACCAACTATGGCTGTTAATGCTGGTATGACAGTTGATGTAGTATTTGATACAAACAATACTGAAACTAACAAACCAATGAACTCATTGATTACACTTACAGATATTAACATTACTAAAGATGATGCAAAAGATATTACAATCACATACCATCCAAAAGAAAACTCTGTAATTGAGCCTGGTGATGTAACTGGTGCTATTGTACTTAAATCTGGTAATAAAGCACTTTCTTTAGAGAGAGATGTAACTGCTAATAATGATAAATTAGCAACGTTTGCAACTGCTGGTGCAACTGTGTTTACAGTTCCTTACATGAACTCTCACTATAAATCTTTTGTTAAGATTACTAGCCTTGCTCCAAGTGATGCAACACTTAGTGCTGTAATTACTGACCAAGATGGTAAATCAACACCTTCAATTGATTTAGGTACTATTGCTCCTAATGCAACTAAATTCCTATTCTCAACATTTGGACCATTAAAAGATGCTGCTGATGCTGCTGGTCTTAAAAATGCATGGTCTGTTGTATTTACAATGTCTGGTGAAGCAACAGTTGTAGCTACAATGGAAGGACCAAATGGTGGAGATAGAGCGATTCCAGTATTCTAAGAATTACTCTCTCTTTAACAACAAAACCTAAAGGTTTTGTTGTTTGCTAAGCATCTATCTGCTTAGCAACTCTCTTTAAATATTATAAATCTTCCTAGCCAACTCAAAATCATCTTCCCAATCAATATCAATAACTTTTGAACCCTTTAATTTATATAGATATGGACTTTTCCCAATTCTGTCACTCATACTCAAATAGTTCTCTCTTGAATTAATATAGAAGGCATGATTTATCTCATACAAAGGCTCTAAGTCTTGAGTCTGAATCCAAGGGTTGTTGCTATCTTCTATATTTATAATTTTTTTACTTTGGTCTGACCACAAAAAATTTCTTATCTCAGTTACAGACATTATAGAGTCGTAACCCTCTTTTAGAGCTTCAAAATATTTTGCAATAGCATCTTCATAATCTTGAGCCTTTACAAAAGGGCTAGTAACATGTAACCATAATATGTGTTCACCTTTAGTAATAGTAGGCATATACTCTATAAGCTCTCTTACAATAGTAGAAGAGGAGCAGAGATGTTCAGGTCGTATATCTATTTTGACTCGTGGGTCACCTTTGGCTATGGCTTTTACCTGCTCTATGGCTTCGTTGTAGTTTGATGTTACAACTATCTCATCTACACTTTTTAGTTTTAAAAGTTCTGTCATCTTTAGCTCTGTTAAACTCTTTCCATCTTTGGAAAAAGGGCGTA
>JALWNF010000109.1 GCA_026995985.1 Campylobacteraceae bacterium | reverse complement strand
ATAAAAGAGATTCATCATGATAAAAAGGCCTATAGTCTTGTTAAGACATTTGCTCTATTTTGTCAACAGAATGATATTGAGGTTATTGCAGAATTTATTGATAATCAAGTTATTGTAGATATTTTAATAGGTTTTGGTGTAAAGTATGGACAGGGTTGGTATTTCTCTAAAGCTATTCCTTATGATAAGTTAGATAAAGAGCATAGATAACTCTACTCATCATCTATACGTTGCCCACGTTTTCTCTCTTCAATAATTAAAGGAACACCTTCAAAGTCAAACTTCTCTCTAAAGATATTTGCAAGGTAGCGTTTATATGAGAAGTGTAGCCCATCTACTCTATTCATAATAAGTGCAATCTTTGGTGGTTTTGTCTCATATTGTGTTGCAAATTTAATACGAACTACACCACCATTGATAGTTGGTGGGTGATGTTTGGCAATAGCATATTTTAGAACCTCATTTAGTTTAGAGGTTGGAATTCTCTTTTTATATCGTCCATAGATAGCAATAATCTCATCTAAGATTTTATGAACTCTAAGTCCTGTCTTTGCTGAAACAGTAATAAGAGGAGCATAGTGTAAAAACTTTAGTTTATCTCGAATATTTTGGACAGCTTTTTTGTAGGTATTTTCATTATCTCTCTTAATATCCCATTTATTAAGCACAATTAAACAGCCAAGTTTATACTTCTCTATAAGCCCAGCTATACGTTCATCAAGTTCAAGTACCCCATCTGTAGCATCAATAACAAGTAGAGCAATATCAGCTTGTTTTAACATCTCTTCAGTTCTACCAAAAGCATACTTTTCAATACCTACAATCTTGCTACGTCTTCTAATTCCTGCTGTATCTACAAAGGTAATCTTATGCTCTTTATACTCAATAGACTCATCAACAGGGTCAATAGTAGTTCCTGCTACATCAGATACAACACTACGCTCCTCTTTTAAAAAAGCATTGAGTAGAGAGCTTTTACCTGTATTGACACGACCAATAATAGCTACTTTTATCTCTTTGTTATCTTCTTGTTCATCTACATGAGTCATCTCAATAATATCTTCAAAAGATAGTTCATCATCTTCTATTTGTAGAGCTTCTTCTTTCTCTTGTTTCTCAGGAATGTGCTCCTCCAACCATGCATAAAAATCATTCATATAACGGTTATGGCTTACAGACATAGGAAATATCCTCTCTGCTCCAAACTCTAAAAAGTCCCAATATCTTGTTATTTCATCTTTATCATTGTCAATTTTATTGACCACTAGAGCAATAGGCTTACCTAAGTTTTGGAGTTGATAGAAAAGCTCTTTGTCCTCTTCTTGTGGGATACTCTTACCATCTACCATAAATATAATAATATCAGCTTCATTTGCTGTACGTAAAGAGAGTCTTTTAATAGTAGAAAATAGTTCTGTAGAGTCATCAATTCCTCCTGTATCTATAATCTCAAAGTCACGATTGCCAGAGATAGTGGCAACTCTCTTTTTTATATCTCGTGTAGTTCCTACCACATCAGAGGTGATTGCATCTCTTTGTCTAATTAGTCGGTTAAAAAGGGAGCTCTTTCCTACATTTGGTCGACCTAAAATGGCTACTTTTTTTAATCTATTCATATTTGAATTATAGCAGAGTTTTAATTATTGCTTGGTGTTAGATATAATGCTTTGGTTAATCACAGTTACTACACATAAATGTGATTAAATCTATTAACAAATATTATGAAGGATTATTTATGAAAAATGTATTTTTAGTTTTTATTCTACTCTTTGGAGTAGCCTTAAATGCTGAGACAATTAAAGCAGACTATAAAGTAGAGTTTGGAATTATTGGAGAGATAGGTATTGCTAAAGCTGTTTTAACACGCAATAAGAGCTCTTATGAGATTGATGTTCAACTAAAAGCGACAGGCTTAGCAAAGACACTATCAGGTGGAAGAACAGAACACCATATCTCTAAAGGACATATAGAAGATGGTCTTATGGTTTCAGATTTGTATCAAGTTATTAAATATCATGGTTCAAAAACAAGCAATAAGATTTATCGTTTTGACCATCAAAAAAAGATAGTAACAAAAACATATAAGAGTTGGAAAAATGGTAAAGTCAAAAAAGAGAGTACAGAGAGGTTAAAGTTCTATTCAAAAGATGACCTATTGACTCTCTACTTTAACTTAAATAAAAAGATAGATAGAACTAAAGAGGACAAGCACTATACTTTTCTTGCTGTAGGAGCTGAAAAGCAAGATGGAAAAGCTGAAATTTATATTCCTAAAAAGAGTGATTATGGTGAATATAAAAAGATGTTAGGCGAGAGCGATAACTCTTGGTATGCACAAGCTATTATTCATCAAAATATCTTCTCTAGTGATAAAGGGGAATTGATGTTACGAATTGGAAATGATGGAATTACTCAAAAAGCAGTCTTAAAAGATTTAATTCTATTTGGAGATGTAAGAGCTACGAAAATAGACCAATAGATAAAAAGCGACTAGAGTCGCTTTTTATCTTTTAGGAGGAAGTCTCTTAAAACAGTTTAGACACTTACTACTCTCTTTCTTTACAATACTGCTTTTTCTTGCTTTAACCTCTTTAAATTGAGGTCTAAAGTGTAGTACTAGTTTTCTAAGTTGTTTATATTTTCTACCCTTTAATTTTACCTTTTTAGCTTGTCGTTTTGCTACATATCTAGCAGGGTTAATGGCATGTCCATTCTTATAGAGTCCAAAGTGTAGGTGAGGACCTGTACTTCGTCCTGAACTTCCAACATAACCAATGACTTCTCCTTGTTTAACATAATCTCCTAAATTATATTTTCCAAAACGGCTCATATGTGCATAGATAGTTTTTAACCCTTCTTTATGCTTTATCTCAACTACACGACCATAGCCACCTTTCCAGCCTTTAAAGACAATTTTTCCTGAAGAACTAGCTACAATTCTATTGCCTCTTCTTGCTGCATAGTCTATCCCTAAGTGAGCTCTATATTTATGTAAAATAGGGTGATAACGACTATGGGTAAAGCGACTAGAGATACGTTTGTATGACACAGGAACAATAAATCGTGTTTTGTAAGTACGCTGGTACTTTACTCCTCTAGAGTCATAATATTTATTATCTTCCATTAAAAAACCATAGTATGGTTTTTTATTAATCTCAATTAGGCATGCCTCTATTTTTGGGCTTGTGTATGGTCTATTGTGTCTATATCTTTGAGTGTAAAATATAATAACTCTATCACCTTTTTTCATTTTATGTAGAGGTAGGGCTTTTGAATAGACCTCTTGAATCTCTTTATAGTAGTAGTTTGTTTTAGTTGCTTTATATAAATCTTTTTTTAGTCCATTTTTAATTCTAATAGAGATAGTCTTTTCTATAAGTTTATAGGGAATAGGTACATACTTTGCACTATAGCCTTTTTTGTTTCGTTTAATCTGTAACATTAAGTCATCTGAGACAGGAATGTTAATAGTAGATATCTTTCCATGTTTCCAATTAATACTATAGCTCTGTCCAGCTTTAATCTCTTGGATAAGCTCTCTATCTTCCCTATCCATATTATAATATATCTTTTGAGGAATATGATATTTTTTTAAAAAACCTAAAAAAGTAAGCTTTTTGCTCCATTTATACTCTTTTGCTATGGAACTAGTCATTACTAAGATTAAGAGAAAGAAAATTGATATTAGTTTTAAATTCATATTACTTCTTTATCATTAAATTTATTTAAAGTATTCTAACCGAAATATGCTAAACTTTCAAAAAAAATAAAGGATTTTTTTGAAAAAATATATTTTAGGCATAGATAGAGGAGTGCTATTTATGCTTTTAGCCTCACTCTCTTTTGCTATTATGGGTGGCTTTGCCAAAACAGTTAGTGAGGTTCTTCCTCCTGTTGAGGTTACCTTTTTTAGAAATGTTTTTGGTGTAGCTTTAGTTGGTTTTGCTATCTATAAATCCCCTTTAAAACAGAGAGGAGGTAGACCTCTTTTACTTCTTTTTCGTGGCACTATGGGCTTTTTAGCACTTTTATCTTACTTCTATATTATTGCTTTTATTCCTCTTGGTGAGGCAGTTACTTACAATAAAACTTCACCTATTTTTGTGGCTATTTTTGCCTATCTATTCTTAAATGAAAAATTAAATAGATGGGCTATTGTAGCAATTCTTTTAGGTTTTGTAGGAATAGCTTGTATATCTCTACCTCCACAGGGAGTTAGCTTTAGTAAATATAGTCTACTAGGTATATTCTCTGGAGTAGGAGCAGCACTTGCTTACACCTCTATTAGAGAGCTTAGAGTCTACTACGATACAAGAGCAATTGTTATGAGTTTTATGGGAGTTGGTACATTAGCCCCTCTACTTTTAATGGCACTTGCTCCTTATGTTGAGCCTCCTAAATATTTAGAGTTTATGTTTGATGAGTTTGTTATGCCTAATGGAGTTCTTTGGCTCTATATTATTATAATGGGACTCTCAGCAACACTCTCTCAGGTACTTATGACAAAAGCGTATGAGTATACTAAAGCTGGAATTGTTGGCACTATCTCCTACTCCCATATTCTCTTTGCCATAATTATTGGAGTTGCTTTAGGTGACCCCCTACCAACACCTTTGAAAGTTTTAGGTATAATTTTGGTCATAATTTCAGGGCTAATAGTCGCTCTAGTAAAGGATAAAAAATGATACTAATAGCAGGACCATGTGTGCTAGAGAGTCGCGACAATGTTATGAGAATTGCAGAGAGCTTAAACAAATATCATGAAGATTGTACCAAAGATTTCTACTTTAAAGCTAGTTTTGACAAAGCCAACAGAACAAGCCTTGACTCATTTAGAGGACCTGGGCTTGATGAGGGTTTAAAGATGCTTCAAGAGGTTAAAGAGCAGTTTGGTTATAAACTCTTAACCGATGTGCATGACTACACTCAACCTCAAATTGTAGCAGAGGTGGTAGATGTTTTGCAAATTCCTGCCTTTTTATGTCGTCAGACAGATTTATTGGTAGCCTCTGCTAAGACAGGAGCTATAGTAAATATAAAAAAAGGGCAGTTTCTAGCTCCACAAGCTATGGAACACTCTGTTAAAAAAGTGCTTAAAACAAGAGGTTTTGAGGGTGAAGCTAGTTATGAGAATGCCCAGAAATATGGTGTTTGGCTAACAGAGAGAGGAACAACATTTGGTTATGGTAACTTGGTTGTAGATATGAGAGGTCTAAAGCAGATGAGAGAGTTTGCCCCTGTGATTTTCGATGCAACTCACTCTGTGCAACAACCTGCCTCTGGTGGAGCTACTTCAGGAGGAGATTCTGCTTTAGTTCCATATCTTGCAAGAGGAGCAGCAGCTGTTGGGGTAGATGGGTTCTTTTTTGAGACACACTTTGACCCATCTGTTGCTCTAAGCGATGGACCAAATATGATAGAGTTAAGTAAGCTAGATAGTTTAATAGAGCAGATTGATTCTATTAGAAGCATTGTAGAATAATTGGTTATAATTTCACAAAAATTTAAAGGTAGTAGATGAAAGTAGTTGAAGGTGATTTTCAAGTAGACAAGAGTAAAAAGGTAGCCATTATTAATGCAAGATTTAACCACTTTATTACAGATAGATTAGTAGAGGGTGCAAAAGATACCTACGCAAGACATGGTGGAGATGTTAATGATTTGGATTTAATCTTAGTTCCAGGGGCATTTGAGATACCTTTTGCACTAGATAGAGCTTTAGCTTCAGGTAAGTATGATGCCGTTTGCTGTTTGGGTGCTGTTATTCGTGGAGCGACTCCTCACTTTGACTATGTATCAGCAGAGGCAACAAAAGGTATAGCAACTGTAACTATGAAACATGGAAAGCCTGTTACTTATGGTGTTTTAACTGTAGATAGCATAGAACAAGCCATAGAGAGAGCAGGTACAAAAGCTGGTAATAAAGGTGGTGAGGCAATGGCTGGGCTTATTGAGATGATGAATCTATATACAGAATTGGAAAAATAATTAATATGGCAACAAGACACCAAGCAAGAAGAGCAGTAGTAGGTTTACTATATGCTTACGATTTAGGCAATGAAGATATAGGTCTATTTTCAGATACCATTTTAGAAGAAGACAAAATACGTAACAGACAAAGAGAGTTTTCTAAATCTCTCTTTGCTGGAACTATTAAACATCTAACAACTATTGATGCAGAGATTCAAAAACATCTTAAAGGGTGGAGCTATGACTCTATTGGAAAGGTAGAGAAGTCAATTTTGCGTCTAGCAGGGTATGAGATTATGATAGAGGGTGTAGACAAAAGAATTATTATCAATGAGGCAATAGAGTTAGCAAAAGCATTAGCTGATGATAAATCTCCACGCTTTATAAATGCTGTACTAGATGCCATTGGCAAAAAAGAGTCAGCAAATATCGAAAAACCAAAAGAGCAAGAGGTTCCAAAAGAGAAGCCAGAGTAGTATTGATAGTTATGTTATAATATATGAAAAAAGCAAAAAGATGAAAAGACTACCCATAGGCATAAGCGATTTTAGAAGAGTAATAAAAGAGAATAACTATTTTGTAGATAAGTCATTAATAATCCAAGAACTCATAAACTCAAATGCACAAATAACACTTCTTCCAAGACCTAGACGTTTTGGTAAGACTCTAAATCTCTCTATGCTTCGCTATTTTTTTGAAAATAGAGAGAGTAGTGAGGAGCTTTTTAAAGATTTGGCTATCTATCAAACAGAAGAGTTTAGAGAACATCTAAACCAATACCCTGTAATCTTTTTGAGTTTTAAAGATATAAAACAGAGAGATTTTGAGAGTAGTTATAGTAAACTATATTCACTTATTAGAAGAGAGTTTATGAGACACTATAAAGAGATAGATGTAGAGAGTTTAGACTTTTTGGATAAATTAGAATATCTTAATATATTAGAGGGAAAAGCTACACAATCGAGTATTGAAGAGAGTCTATCTCTACTCTCTAAACTGCTATTTCAAAAGTATAACCAATCTGTTGTAATCCTCATAGATGAATACGATACACCAATTCATGCCTCATACTTGCATGGCTACTACAATGAATTTATAGAGTTTATACGAAACCTACTTAGTGGAGCATTTAAAGATAATGACTATTTATATAGAGGTGTTATTACAGGGATTTTAAGAGTAAGTAGAGAGTCTATTTTTAGTGGGCTTAACAATATTGCAACCTATTCTATAGTTGATTATGAGTATAGTAATAGGTTTGGGTTTACTGTCAATGAGACTAAACAGATATTGGCTGATTTTGGATTGAGTAATAAATATGATGATGTAAGTGATTCATATAATGGCTATAAGATAGGAGAAGAGACTATCTTTAATCCTTGGTCTATTATAAACTTTGTTGCAGACAAAAGACATAGACTCTTGCCATATTGGGCAAATACATCATCTAATGAGCTACTAAAACATTTAATAAAAATATCCTCTTTAAACTTTAAAAGGAGTTTAGAAGCATGGCTAAATGGTGAAAGCATTAGAACCCAAATAGATAGCAATATCGTCTTTAGTGAGATAGATAAAAACGACAAGAATATCTACTCTTTGCTCTTTTTTAGTGGCTATTTAAAGTGTGTAAATAAGGAGTTAATAGACAAAACCTACCATTGTGATTTAACTATTCCCAATAAAGAGGTTCACTACATCTTTAGAAACATTATCTCTAGTTGGCTAAATGAGAGTTTTAGAGATGATAGACTTCATACTCTCTTACAGGCTTTAATTGGTGGAGATGTAGAGCTTTTTGAAGAGTTATTTAGTGAATTTGTTTTAGAGACACTCTCTTTTTATGATGTTAATAAAAAGAGTGAAGAGGCAGTTTACCATGCTTTTTTACTTGGAATCTTAATAAGCCTTAATGATTATGAGGTAATTTCCAATAGAGAGTCAGGAGTAGGAAGAGTTGATATTATTTTACTCCATAAAGAGGATAAAAATAGATTAGCAATTATTATGGAGCTAAAAAAGATTAATAAATTTAGAGAGAAAAGTAAAGAGGTAGCTCTTGAAAATGCTCTAAAACAGATAGAAGAGAAAAAATATGAAGTTGAGGTTAAAAAGAGAGGATATAGTAATATTTTAAAGATGGGTGTGGTCTTTGATGGTAAAAGGGTTTGGGTGAAGAGGTGAGGTGCATTGATTTTGCTAAATCTCTAATATAAAATTTTTAAAAAAATAGTGACTTTTGGTTTGAATTTTGCTATAATCCTTTTAACCTGAATGGTTCGACTACTGTAAATTGTGGTCCAACATTATCTATTTGTGGGACATGTAGTTGGCTGGTGTGTGGATGACTTCGTTTGAGTAAGCCTAGCTTACGAGAAGCTGTCCCCTAAAGGTCACTCTCTCCTACACCGTTGGCTTTTTAGGGCCGACCTATACAGAACGGCTGTTCGGGTCGATAACGTAAACAATACGTTATCTACTCTAAACATTTCTATATTTGTCTCCAAAAGAAAATGAATAATCTTGTGCTACGCGTTTAGAGAGATGATAACTTTTCATTACTTCATATACTAAAACATCAGCATCAATATCAGCTATAGATAATATGTATAGTGTTCTGTCAATGGTATCCATAGAGTCTAATAGAATCTCTATTTTTATTTTGGGAGTAAAATCTACTGTATATGTTGCCCCACGATATCCTTCAATATGAATATTATCCTCATCATACTCTTTTGTAGAAGAGATATTTATTTTTTTGATTCCAATCTCTCTTAATAGTCTTTTAATCTCATCTACTTTATTCTCATTGACTAAAAGTTCTAGCTTAATCATAAATTTTCCTTATTTTTTAACATATTATAATATAATAAACTAATTTTATACATATAAAATTAAAACAACCTTATCTATAGAATCAATAGTGTATAATTCTATTTATAATAAAATTGGAGAATTGTAAGTGAATGTATTAGTTATTGGTGCTGGTGGACGAGAGTATTCAATTGGAATGGCACTTAGAAAAGATAAGAATGTAGAAGAGTTGTATTTTGCACCAGGAAATGGTGCAACTGATGAGTTAGGGGTTAATTTAGATATTTCAGATTTTAATGAGTTGGCTGATTTTTGTGAAGCAAATGATGTTGAGCTTACTATTGTAGGACCAGAAGCTCCTTTAGTAGCAGGAATTGTAGATGTGTTTGAAGGGAGAGGGTTAAAGATTTTTGGACCCTCTGCTAAAGCTGCACAGCTTGAAGGCTCTAAGATTTTTATGAAAAACTTTTTAGCACGACACAACATACCAACAGCTAAATACATAGAGACAGACTCTTTAGAGGAGGCGTATAGGTTTATTGAGACGCTGGAAGCACCTATAGTAGTTAAGGCTGATGGTCTTTGTGGCGGAAAAGGGGTAATTATTGCCCCAAATCATAACGAAGCTAAAAAGACAGCAGGAGAGATGCTCTCAGGGAATGCTTTTGGTGAAGCTGGAACCTCTATTGTTATTGAAGAGTATTTAGATGGTTATGAACTCTCTGTTTTTGCTATTTGTGATGGTGAAGATTATGTACTCTTACCTGCTGCACAAGACCACAAAAGACTATATAACAACGACCAAGGGCCAAATACAGGTGGAATGGGTGCTTATGCCCCAACTCCTTTAGCTACTGATGAGATTTATGAAAAACTAAAAAAGCGAGTTATTATTCCTACTCTAAAGGGTATGAAAGAGGAGGGTATGCCTTTTAAGGGTGTACTCTTTATGGGTGTAATGGTAGTAGATGGTGAGCCAATGATTTTAGAGTACAATGTACGTTTTGGAGACCCTGAGTGTGAGGAGTTGATGCCTTTGCTTAAATCTTCTGCTCTTGATTTGTTCTATAAAGGGGCAACAAACGACCTTAAAAACTTAAAAGTCGAGTTTTATGATAAGTTTGCAGTAGGTGTTGTAATGGCTTCTAAAAACTATCCTTATAAAAGTTCACCACCTGCTGAGATTATTGTAGATGAGATAGTTCACGATGAGATTTTTGCTCAAAATGCACACATCTCTTATGCTGGAGTAACACGCGATAAAGAGGATGGTAAACTCTATGCTACAGGTGGGCGAGTATTGGTCTGTGTGGGGTTAGGAGATACTCTTGAAGAGGCTCAAAAACGAGCCTATATGTTAGTAGGGCAGGTGCATTTTGCAGGGAAACATTGTCGTACAGATATAGCTTATCAAGCATTAAAAAGATAGTAGTTTGGATATAAATGCGTAGTCTCTTTCTTCTGATTTCTCTATCGATACTTCTCATCTCAAAAGATATAGTAGAGGTCTTTTCAGGAGAGATAACCTCAACAAAAGAGCATTTTCATGCAATGGGTGGAGTTATTTTGTTGTATGATGGAGCATTAATAAAAGCTAAAGAGGCTACCTACGATAAAGATGAATCTCTACTCAAACTCTATGGTGGAGTAGAGATGATACGAAAAGATGAAAATAGAGTCTTTTCTGATAGTTTAGAGATAAATACTACCAACAAAAAGATTGATTTTGAAAAGCTACTCTTAACTACTGATGATAATTTATGGATTGATGCAAAAGAGGCAGATAGAGATAAAGATGTATATAGAGTTAAAAACTCAATACTCTCCTCTTGTAATCAAAAAAATCCAGAGTGGAAGATGGAGTTTGATGAGGCTATATATTATAAAAATAGAAACTATATGAAACTACGTGATGCAAAACTTAGCTTTTTTGATATACCTGTTTTCTATTTTCCATATTTGGTTTTTCCTACTATAAATAAACGTACTACAGGTTTACTCTTTCCAACAGGTCAGCTTTCTAAAGATGAGGGGATAGTCTATCAACAACCCTTTTTCTATGCTCCTGTAGAGAATTTTGATATGGAGTTTAATCCTCAAATAAGAACCAAAAGAGGCTTAGGAGTACATGTAACTACTAGATTTGTAGACTCAAATAGTTCAGGTGGTCAGTTACGATTTGGCTATTTTAAAAATGATGGCTCTTATGCAAAATCTCATCATTTTAACCAAGAGCATTATGGAGCAGAGTTTAGATATAGCTCTACTAACTTTCTTCCTAAATCTGATTTTTTAGATAACTATCAGCAGGGTCTATATGCAAATATAACCTATTTGAATGATTTAGAGTATCTAAATCTACAGAAAGATTCAGCAAGTTCTTTAATCTCAACAAATTTAGTTGAGTCAAAAGTAAATGCATTTTTATATAATGAAAACGACTATTTAGGGCTATATGCTAGATACAATATAGACACAAGTAAACAGAGCAACAGCGATACTATTCAGGAGATACCTGCTTTACAGTATCATAGCTTTATGAAATATCTGTTATCAGATAAACTATTTTATACTTTTGATGCAAGGGTTCATAACTATACAAGAAGAGAGGGTAGTAGGGCTTTTCAGACAGAGTTTGATTTACCTATAACTTACTATGACTCATTTTTTAATGACTATTTAGACCTATCTTTAACCGAAAACCTCTATTTGAGTAATGTATTTTTTTCTAATTTACAGAAAAAAGGAGAGAACTATCATTTCTATAGAAATTTTCATACATTAGAAGTTTCATCAGCTTTAAGTAAGCAGTATAGCTCTAGTGTTCACACCCTTTACCCCTCTATTGTCTATACTAAACCGAGCTTTGAACATGAGAAACCTTTGGAGTATAAAGATTTAAATGAAGAACAAAAAGAGCTTTTTGTAACACAGACAGAGTTGGAAAATCTCTCTTTGGGCTTAAGTCAATACTACTATAATTCAGAGTTAGATTTAAATATTTTTCATCGTATGGGTTTTATAAACTATCCTCATTCTGATTTACCTCAAGGTGATTTAAACAATGAGTTTGGATACAATAAAGATAATTTTAACTTCTATTCAAATCTATTTTACTCTTTAGACAAAAAAAAGCTACACTCCCTAACAACAACAGTAGGTTATACTAAAAGTGATTATGATATAATGATGACACATTTTTATAATTATGATTTAATATTGGATAAAAAAGCAACAAGTTTTCTACATACTTCACTTACACATACCCTTAATCAGCATAACCAATGGTATGCAAGTACCGATTTGGATTTGTCAAACTCATTTACTCATCAATGGAGTATTGGTTGGACACATAAGCAAAAGTGTTGGGGTGCAAAGTTGAGCTTTGGTCAAGAGAGAATTCCAAATGTAGATAAATCATTTAAAAATACATCACTCTATTTTGAGATAAGTTTAAATCCTTTAGGTTCTATCTCTAAGAATATAGAGAAAGATTTTTCAAGACAAGGTAGTAGATAATGAAAACAGAAGCAAAAATAGGTCTCTTTATTACACTATCACTCTTTTTCCTCTTTGGGCTATTGACTCAATTAAGTAGTTTTGATAATCTATTTAAAAAATCTTATCCTATCTATGCACAAATTGGAGATGGTTCGGGATTAAAAGAGAAGGCAAAGGTTAAGCTAAAGGGGGTTGATATTGGTTATGTTGAAGATATAGCTCTAGTTAATAATAAGGTTCAAACAAAACTTATGATTGATGAGAATGTAAAGATTCCAGATGACTCTGTTATTGTAATCTCTCAAGATTCACTTTTAGGAGGAAAATTTTTAGATATAAAACCAGGTAAATCCTCTCACTATATTGAAAAGAATCAACTTCTATCAAAAGAGGAGAAGCTCTCCTCTATAGCAGATGCTTCAACGTCTGCTGATGAAGCCTTTAAACAGATTTCACTTTTAGTTAAAGATATACGAGAGATTTTTGATGAAGGTGGACAAGAGGATATTAAGCAGACTCTAGCAAATCTAAGAGAGTTCTCTACACTGTTAGCCTCTATCTCTACAGAAGATAATCAGACTATTCATGATATTTTGAACAATGCCAATATGGCACTCTTAAATGCAAATAAGAGTATTGATAAGTTTGGTAAGATGAGTAGTGAAATCTCTGTAACGTCAAAAGAGTTTAAAAAGGTTGCTCTTAATATAAATAAAGATTTACCTGAAATAATGGCTAGAATTAATAGTCTAACTAAGCAGTTAAATAGTGTATCGAAAACTTTAAATCAAAAACTACCAGTAGCGATGGATAAGTTTGTACATTTAGAAGATAATGTAAATTCAGTTATTGACGACAATAAAGAGAGCCTATCTAAGGCTTTAACCTCTGTAGATGGTTTTTTTTCAAATGGCTCAGAAACTATAGAGAAGGTTGATAAGTATTTAGATAGTCTAATTAAGAGTGAACTTCATGTTGAGATGAGAACAGATGAGGTTTATGATGATGGTGGTTACTCTAAAACACAACTAAATTTAGCCCTTAAACCTGACCCTACTAGATACTATCTTTTAGGGGTTACATCTGGTCCTGATTTTACAGAAAATAAAAATGAGAGTCGAGGCTATATAGGAAACAAGAGTCATCAAAGTGGTAAGTTTTTACTCTCTGCACAGTATGGAAAACGTTTCGATGACCTACTCTTTAGAGTAGGAATCATAGAGAATCAAGGTGGAGCAGGAGTTGACTACTTTGCTTTAAACGACACTTTAAAGTGGAGTACCAATATTAGTGACTTTAATGCTGTTAATGATATTAGAGGAACAAATCCAAACTTAACAACTACCATACGTTATCAGTTTTTTAAACATATAAATGCCTATTTAAGTGGAAACAATCTTCTTAATAGTCGTGCTAACTCTGTCTCAGTAGGGCTGGGTGTTAGTTTTGTTGATAATGACTTAAAAAATCTTTTAGGAACAGCTGCTTCAGCTGGGTCACATTAGTGAGGGTAAATGATAGAAAATAAAAATCACCAAGGAAAGAAGGAATTAATGAGCGAACAAAATATTGTAGTAAGTTGTAATAATTTAGAGGAGAAATATAGATTTAATAAAGTAGCAAAACAGGCAAGTGGAGCAGTTATGTATAGTTGTGGAGATGCTGTGCTTTTAGCTGCTATTGCTATTGATATAAATCCTGTAGAGGAAGATTTTTTACCTCTTACAGTTCAGTATATAGAGAAGTCTTATGCAGCAGCTAAAATCCCTGGAGGATTTGTAAAGAGAGAGACTAAGCCAGGTGACTTTGAGACTTTGACTTCAAGAATTGTTGACAGAAGTCTAAGACCACTTTTTCCTAAAGGGTTTCGCTATCCTGTAGTAGTAACTATTACAGTTTTGAGTGCAGATGAGAATGTAGATATGCAAGTAGCAGCTATGCATGCAGCTTCAGCAGCTCTTTATACTTCCGATATTCCTATTAGTCAAGCAGTTGTTGCTGTTCGTCTTGGAAAGATTGATGATGAGGTTCTCATTAATCCTACATTGATAGAGCAAGAGAACTCTACTCTTGATTTACTTGTAGTAGGGTCTGGTTCAGATGTATTGATGATAGAGATGTGTGTTCATGCTTCACAAAAAGGTGATGTTCAGTTGACTAATGAGTTAGAAGAAGATGAACTTTTAGAGATTATAGATATTGCCCAAACAGCTATAGAACAGGCTACAAAAGAGTATGAAGTAGGTTTTAAACCAGCCAAAAAAGAGGAGATAGAGCTTGAGTTAGCTAAAGAGAAAGAGGATGAAGAGATTTATAACTTTATAGCCCAAAATTATGCCAATGAGGTAGCAAAAGCTGTTCAGTCTATGGCAAAATCTGAACGAGGAGAAGAGCTTAAAAAGGTTTGTCAATTGGTTGTAAAAGCTTTAGAAGAGAGAGGTGAAGAGGTAGACCAAGAGCTAGTCTCTAAAATGTTAGATGCATATAAAAAGTCAGTAGTTCGTTCTCTTATTTTAGATAAATCTATTCGTGCTGATGGACGAGCATTAAATGAGATACGTCCTATTGATATTGAGACAAATATTTTGCCATCTGTTCATGGCTCTTGTCTCTTTACTCGTGGAGAGACTCAAGCACTAGTTACTGCAACACTAGGCGACATAAAAGAGGCACAATCGTATGATATGATTGGCTCAAAGAGTGTACGCTATGAGACATTTATGGTTCACTACAACTTCCCAGCTTTCTCTGTTGGTGAGGCAAAACCAGCAAGAGCTCCAGGGCGAAGAGAGTTAGGGCATGGTAACTTAGCAAAACGTGGACTAGAGCCCACACTTGACCTTAACAGAGATGGTACTATTAGATTAGTCTCTGAAATCTTAGAGTCAAATGGTTCATCATCTATGGCAACTGTCTGTGGTGGCTCTTTGGCTCTTAGAGCTGCTGAAGTAGAGACTACGAAATTGGTAGCAGGAATTGCTATAGGGCTTGTAACAGATGGAGAGAAGTATTGTGTACTTTCCGATATTATGGGACTTGAAGACCACGATGGAGATATGGACTTTAAGATTACAGGAACTAAAGATGGTGTGACTGCTATGCAGATGGACATTAAACTAGGAGGAATAGAAGCAGAGGTTTTAAAAGATGCACTCTACCAAGCAAAAGAGGGAAGATTACATATCTTGGGTATTATGGAGGAGGCACTAAAAGAGATGACTCCTAGTTTAGCACTACCAAGTTCTATTGAGTTCTCTATAGATTCAAGTCATATTCCTGCTATTATTGGTAAGGGTGGGGGAACTATTCGTGATATTATTGAGAAGTATGGTGTAAGTATAGATATTGACCGTGATGCTAATATTGTTAAGATTACAGGTAGTTCAAAAGATGCTGTTAATAGAGCTAAAGATTTTATAGATGGTATAACCTCTACTCCAACAAAGAGACAGATGGTTTATGAGATTAACAAGCAGTATAGTGGAAAGATTAAGAAGATTTTAGACTTTGGTATGTTTGTAGAGATGCCAGATGGGTATGATGCTCTTTTACATATCTCTAAAGTCTCTAAAGGAAGGGTAGATAATTTGGAAGAGCTTTATAGTGTTGGTGATACTATAGATATTATTGTTTTAGAGCAAAAGGGTAAAAAGGTAGAGCTTTGTACTCCTGCTTATTTGTTGTAACAATTTGTATCGTTTGAAATTTTTACTTTTTTTATAGATTTTTTTTGTTAGATTCCTAACTAAATCATATATTTTATTGGTTATAATCGCGACGCTACTACAAAGTGATAAGTAGGGAAACAGGTTGCATTTATGTGCCTGTTGGCATACTTTTTATGTATGTTTACGCAAGCCGAACGGACTTTGGAACGCAGTCAAGGGAGACTTAAAGCCCATAATTTTAAGGATATAAAATGAAAAAGTTTTTCTTACTTTTCTTGGCACTTGGTGCTGTTGCTTTCGCTGATGAAGGTAAATCTATGATTGAGGCTTACTCAGTAGTTGCTGCTGGTGTTGGTCTTGGTCTTGCTGCTCTTGGTGGAGCTATTGGTATGGGTCATACTGCGGCTGCTACTATTGCAGGAACTGCACGTAACCCTGGTCTTGGTGGTAAACTAATGACTACTATGTTTATTGCTCTTGCGATGATTGAGGCACAAGTTATCTATACACTTGTTATTGCTCTTATCGCTCTTTATGCTAATCCATTTCTTGGATAGTCTTAGTTTAAAGATGACATAAGTTTAGGGTGGTATAATTCCACCCTACTAAATAGGTTTTAGCTCTTTAAAAGCTAATCTCTTTTTATATATATGCGACGGTGGTGGAACGGTAGACACGCTATCTTGAGGGGGTAGTGCCTTTCAGGTGTGAGGGTTCAAATCCCTCCCGTCGCACCACTTTTTTATTTATTTTTTCCCAATTTATTTATAGTAAATTTTTTTATTAAAAGGCTTCTTTTTTTATTGTTTTTGTCTAAAATAAGTTTTATAACCTCATTAAAGGTTTATTTAAGTTTTTAGAGATGCCTATTTTGTGGGCTTTTAAAAAAAAATATTATTGATTTAAGGTTATTTTAAGGAAATTAATTGTATCATTTTTCAAACAAAAAACCGAAATATTGGTATTTGGTTGCTATTTGAAGATACTCCCTTATAGGGTTTGAAACCTGATTTCCCACTACCAGTAGGGCTTGTAAGTATTATTTGAAGATACTCCCTTATAGGGTTTGAAACCTCCTACAATGAGCGAGAATATTTAAATCTCTTTTCTATTTGAAGATACTCCCTTATAGGGTTTGAAACTGCCGCTTTAAAAACGCCTTATTTTCAAGAATAATTTGAAGATACTCCCTTATAGGGTTTGAAACATATACCTCTTCTATTGTCTTCTATTGTTATTACGTATTTGAAGATACTCCCTTATAGGGTTTGAAACAAAGGTTTAAAGTTACTTTATGAGAAAAGTGAGTCACATTTGAAGATACTCCCTTATAGGGTTTGAAACAGTCTAAAGGTTCAGTAGGTATGTCGTCTGGTAATGTCAATTTGAAGATACTCCCTTATAGGGTTTGAAACAGTTCCTTTCTATAAGGAATGATGTTTTTATCATTATTTGAAGATACTCCCTTATAGGGTTTGAAACTGATACTTCTTTATCTGCTTATCTTCTCGGTTGTATAATTTGAAGATACTCCCTTATAGGGTTTGAAACGAGGCTTTAGCAGCAGGTATGGTGGAAGTTATAAATTTGAAGATACTCCCTTATAGGGTTTGAAACACAGCTAGTATCGAGTACCAAACCAATGAGGAAGATTTGAAGATACTCCCTTATAGGGTTTGAAACTCAAACAATCAACCAATCAGTAATGGCTACAGGTGGATTTGAAGATACTCCCTTATAGGGTTTGAAACACCATAGAAACAATAAAAAAGTTTCAAATAGGTTTAATTTGAAGATACTCCCTTATAGGGTTTGAAACGAGTATTTGCTGTAAGGTAAAGAGTCAACTTTAAATTTGAAGATACTCCCTTATAGGGTTTGAAACTTGGAACTCAAAACAAAAGATTTTCTACTCAATCAATTTGAAGATACTCCCTTATAGGGTTTGAAACAAGACAGCTGTAAATGAGATGCCTGAGTTTGAGGTAATTTGAAGATACTCCCTTATAGGGTTTGAAACACCTAGCTAAAACAGGTAACCCTTTAGTATTAAAATTTGAAGATACTCCCTTATAGGGTTTGAAACTCCATAAA
>JALWNF010000108.1 GCA_026995985.1 Campylobacteraceae bacterium | reverse complement strand
AAGTCTTAATAACTTGTACGTTTTTGTGTGCATTGTCTATAGCTTCATCAAGATAAGGAGCAAAAGCATTCATTGCATTTTTAACAAACTCATCGTTGATAGTTGCTACAAACTCAGAACCTGAAAAGTCAACATCTATTCCAGCCTCTTGAAGTGCCTTTACAAAAACAGCCGATGAACCATAGTTCTCTTTCCAATTAATAAGCCCAAAGTTAGCTTGAAGTACTTTGTCTGCATTTTTCTGACCTCTGTCAACTCTAGCAATACCAAATGCCATTGCTTCCTTGTAACCCTCTTGAGCCTTTACCTCTTCTACTAACGCTTTAAACTCATCTGTTGAATTTACTGTTGAAATTGCCATCTATATTTACCTTTTATCTCATAATTTATATTGGCGAGATTATAGCGAAGTTGACTTAGATTAGGACGAACAACTTAATTTCTGATTTTTAAACTCATCAGGTGTAGCCCCTGCCCATCGCTCAAACTCTTTATGTTCAGCATAAGGGTCTTGGGCTATCTTAAAGAGGTCATCTACTAAGCTAAACACTCCTTTTTCAGCTTGGTCTATTGCCTCTTGTAGCATATAGTTTTTAAGTACATACTTTGGATTGGTCTTTAACATCTGTTTGTGTCGTTCCTCTTGTGAAGTGCTATTTTGTTCTAATCGAACATCGTACTCATCTAACCACTCATTCATTGGTGTATGAAAAAGTCCTAGTTTTAGAAGCTCTTTTCTATCTCCACTATAACGGCTTAGAGTTCTAAAAAAGAGTGTGTAATCTACATGAAGTACCTGTAACATACCAAACATCTGCTTCATCAACTCAAAGTCTCTGTTACTCACCTCATCTAACCCTAACTTTTTACCCATAAGATATAGAAAGTGTCTACTATAGATTCTTCCATAGTGTTCCATAACTTTTTCTAAATGCTCTTTTGCTACCAAAGGTTCAAGAGCCACCATCAAAGCTCTTAAGTTCCACTCACCAACGCGAGGTTGATTACCAAATGAGTAGCGTCCATGATAGTCGAGATGGTTACATATATAATTAACATCATACTCATCTAAAAAAGCAAAAGGTCCATAGTCTATCGTTAGACCTAGTATTGACATATTATCAGTGTTCATCACCCCATGGTTAAAGCCTACTACTTGCCACTGGGCCATTAGTCTTGCAGTCTTTCCCATAACCTCTGCAAAAAAGTGAAAGTACTTATTCTCTTCACTGCTTAGATGTGGATAACACTCATCAATAGCATAGTCAGCCAACGCCTCTAACTCCTTAAAGTTTTTGGAGTGGGCAAAGTACTCAAATGTCCCAAAACGTATCCAAGTAGGAGAGACACGAAGAACAATCGCCCCCTTCTCCCATGTCTCACGATAGACACTATGCTCAGAGCCAATAATAGCTAATGCTCTTGTAGTCTCAATACCTAAACCGTGCATAGCTTCACTCATAAGATACTCACGAATAGAGGAACGCAACACTGCTCGTCCATCTCCTGAACGTGAGTAGAGTGTCTGCCCTGCTCCTTTTAACTGTAGATGGTACTTTTCGTTAAACTCATTGGTAATAGTTCCAATATTTATAGCTCGTCCATCACCAAGCCTCGGTACATAGTGTCCAAACTGATGACCTGCATAACACATAGCAAAGTTCTCTGCTCCATCTAGCTTTAGTTCACCATTAACAAACTTGGTTAGTTCATTGTGGTCACTAATATCAAGGTTTAACATCTTAGCTACATTACTGTTTGCATGAATCAAAAATGGTTTGGTTAATGGAGAGGGTTCAACTCGCTCATAACATAACTCTGGTAGTTTTAAATATGGGTTGGTTAATTTTACATCTTTTAATCTCATAACTCTATATTACAGAGTTGAACTGTTATAAGACTTAAATAGTTTTTTTATTATAAAAATTTCACCTAAAAAGCCCCGAAATTTCATGCTTTAAGCTAAAAAAATTTGATACAATAAAAAACAAAAAAAAGGAATATGTAATGTTAAAAGAGAAGCCAAAAGAGATTATTAAAGAGAAGATAGAAGAAGAGTTAAAACATTTAGAAGTAGAGATTAAAAATCTTATTGAACAATCTAAACCCATTACCCCAGACTGCACACTTGATGATATAGGAAGAACAGAAGCGATGACAGAGGTTATGGTAAAGAGTAAAATTTTAGAACAAGCCCAACTAAGATATACTCAACTAAAAAATGCTCTTTTACGAATAGATGATGAGATGTTTGGTATATGTGTTGAGTGTGAAGAGCCTATTGATATAGAGCGTATTATGGTAAGACCTGAGAGCATACGGTGTGTAAAGTGTGCCAATTAAGCCAATAAGAGTATAATTTCATCAATATTTTTAGAAAAGGATTATTTTATGGGTAGAGCGTTTGAGTACCGTAAAGCAGCAAAGATGAAAAGATGGGGAACTATGTCTAAGGTCTTCCCAAAACTTGGAAAGATTATCACAATGGCAGCCAAAGCAGGTGGACCTGACCCAGACATGAACCCTAGACTTCGTACAGCTATCTTAACAGCAAAAGCCCAAAATATGCCTAAACATAACATTGAAGCAGCTATTAAGAGAGCTATAGGAAAAGATGCAGCAGATATTAAAGAGGTACACTATGAGGCAAAAGGACCTTATGGGACACAGTTTATTATTGACTGTGCAACAGATAACCCTACCCGTACTGTTGCAAATGTAAAAGCTATACTTGTAAGAAACAATGCAGAGATGCTAACAACAGGCTCTTTAAACTTTATGTTTACACGAAAATCTGTCTTTACCTTTGATAGAACAGATGATATGGATATTGAAGAGCTAGAGCTTGAACTAATTGATTATGGGCTTGAAGAGATAGAAGAGGATGTTGAGCCTCAAGAGGTTGGTGAAGACAAAAAGATTGTTCGTGTCTATGGTGACTTTGCCTCTTTTGGTGAGCTTAGTAAAGCATTTGAAGATATGGGTATCTCTGTAACTAAAGCAGAGCATCAATATATTGCCAATATGCCTATAGAGTTAACTGAAGAGCAGATGGAAGAGGTTGATGTACTAATTGAACGTCTTGAAGAGGATGAAGATGTTCAGAGTGTATATACAAATATTAACTAAATTGGACAAAGCAACTCCTTGTCCTACTCATTATAGTGATACTGAGTAAAAATCTCTTCGGCTACAGCCTCTATCTCTTCATCTGAGAGTTTTAGTGCTTGATTAGCCATAATAGCATTTCTCATACCACCATAAATGCCCTCTTTGTATCCATGTAGTGCTGCTTTTATCTCCTCTTTAGACATTTTTGCTACAACCCGAGATGTACCAAATGCTGATTTTTCAAAGTTTAGACCATGACAAGAGAAACAGATACCCAAATCAACTTCTACATCTGTCTCTTTTTTCTCCTCTTCAACAATATTTGTAATATTTTTATCGAGTATCTCTTGGACTATCTCATCTATCTGTTCATTTGAAAACTCAGAGAGTTGTCTGTTCATAATCTCTCTCATAGCTCCACCATGAGTATTGTTAGCGTAACCTTTTAGAGCCTCTTTAAGCTCTTTTTTGCTTAAATCCTTAACAATTCGAGAGATACCCATAGCCGATTTTTCAAAATGTTCACCATGGCACTCTGTGCATTTATGTAGATTGACCTCTGCATAGATAAAAGAGGAGATTAAAATTAAAAAGTAGACTGTTTTCATAAGCTATCCATTTTATAGAGTTATTACAACAATTATAACCTTTTTTAAAAGAAAATTAAAGCATTTGTTAGAGAGTAGAGTTAAAAAGAGAGAAGCTGTTCCATGCATAGCATGGAACATAAAAAGCTAAGAGTTAATGACAACCACAACCTGTACCACAAGACTCAGTAGTTCCACCAACAACACCAGATGCTACTTCATCAGCAGTTGCTTCTCTTACTGAGTCAACTTTTACAGAGAACATCAAATCTTTACCTGCTAGTGGATGGTTAAAATCAATTGTTACATCTTTGTCTGTAAATGATTTAACAGTTACTTGAACTGTTTGTCCATCTTCCCCTTGCCCATAAAGAGTCATTCCCTCTTTAAGTTCAACACCTTCAAATTGTTCAATTGGCAATGTCTGAACTGCCTCTGAGTTATACTCACCATAAGCTTCACTAGCAGGAATAAGGAAATCACCCTCTTCATCTTTTTTCATACCAGCAAGTGCTTTTTCAAGACCAGGTATAATTTGCCCTTTACCTGTAATAAACTCTAATGGTTTAGAACCTTTATTGCTGTCAATAACATCGTTTGAACCAGCCTCTTTCACTTCGTATTCAATACCTACAACACAATCTTTATCTGTAATTGTCATAGAAACTCCTAATTTTTTATATTTGCAACATCATATCGAAGCAAACTTATTAACCACTTATAATTAAGAACTTATAGCCGTTTTCTTGCTATTGATGCTGACCTTGTATTAGGATAGTTGTCAATTACATATTGATAAAAGCCTTTAGCTTGTTCTTTTTGACCTGTCTTATCTAAAGATATTGCAGTATGAAGGTATAGAACAGGCATATAACTTGCTTTATCATAAATTGACGCACTCTGTTTATAGTAAGCGATAGCATCACTATAGTTATGAGTATAGTAAGCTATCTCTCCTAGATAATAGTTTGATGAAGCTGGTTTATAGTTACGTGCTAATGTCTCTTCAAACTTCTCTTTTGAAGCACTATAACTTCGTTTTGCAAA
>JALWNF010000107.1 GCA_026995985.1 Campylobacteraceae bacterium | reverse complement strand
TTTTATAGAGAAAACAATCAACAAAAATTGACAATGAAGGTTGTTGTAGGAGACAAAAAGCATCATACTCCTGTCTTCTCTAATAAAATCTCTTTTATTGTCTTAAACCCATATTGGCTTATTCCAGATAGTATTGTAAAAAAAGAGATAATCCCTAAACTTATAAAAAATCCAAACTATCTTGTGGAGAAAGGATATGAAGTAAGAACAAGCTATTCACTAAAAAGACCTCCCATAGATAGTACAAAGGTAGATTGGGCAAGAGTTCTACGAACAGGTCAGACAAAAAAGTATAAATTTTCACAACCACCAGGAAGTAAAAATGCTTTAGGAAAAATCAAATTTAAATTCCCAAATCAATTTGCTGTCTATCTTCATGATACACCTGCAAAGAAGTATTTCAAAAAAGGTTTTAGAGCCTTCTCTCATGGGTGTATTAGAATTGCACAACCTAGAGCATTTTTAGCTACCTTTGCAAAACATGAACCTAGAATCAACTATAACCGTGCAAAGCGTATTTTACAAGGAAAGACAAAAACACAATACAATTTAACTCAACCTGTACCTGTGCATATTGTATATTTAACTGCTAGAGTTAAACGTGATGGTTTACTATACTATTTTCCTGATGTTTACGGATATGATGCAAAACAGACTAGAACTATTCATTAATCTACTTTTTTAATAAAAAGAGTTGTTTTCTTTGTAACTTTTTAATATACTAATTCCTTGAAATACTTTAGGGACTTGGGCAATGAAAACTATACAAAAAATCTTCTTTTTTATTATTTTTGTAACATTATCGTCATATAGTACTACCATAAATAGTGATATAAACTCTTCAGAAGAGCTAAAAATAGCTTTTAAAAAAACTCCATCTAAACTTTTAAAAAATCTTCCTCAAAAACGTTTTTTAAAAAAATTCTACAAAAAGCATAACTATCAGACACTATGGATAAAAGAGCATAAAATTAATAAAGAGAAGGCAAATGAGCTAATTGGTCTTATCAAAAGTGACCCTACTCTTAGTGAAAAAGGGCTACTATATAATGCATCTATCCAACTTGAAAAGAGTTTAGAGAGTAATACTTCAAAAATACAAATACTTCGCCAAGAGCTTAAACTCACATCTTTATACAATAGTTTTTTAGCTCATACACTATATGGTGAGATTAAATGGAAACAGTTCAACCATAACCTATCTACACTAAGAAAGAGACGAATTAATGGTCATTGGATAAAATATAAAGCACCACAAAAGATAGATGAGCTACTATTAAGAGAAGATATTAACCAAACTATAGAAGAGATAACTCCTAAATATTTTGGTTATCAAGCACTCATTGAGGGCTTAAAAAAGTTAAAAAAAATTAAAGCAAATGGAGGCTGGGATAAGTTACCACCATTTAAAAAATTAAAATTGGGTAGCAGTGGTGATATTGTCCAAAAACTACGTACAAGATTAATTCAATCTGGTGACTATATTGTTTGTGATGAAAACAAAACTGTCTCAAAAGATGAAAATGGAAGTGACACACCACATATCCATAAAGATGCCCTCTTTGATGAGTGTTTAGATAGAGCTGTAAAGAAGTTTCAAAAACGTCACGGTTTAGTTGTAGATGGAGTTGTAGGAAAAGATACACAAAAAGCACTAAATCTATCTGTTGATGATAAAATTAAAAAAGTTCTACTCAATATAGACCGAATAAAATGGCTCCCAAGAGAGGAGGAGAAACGCTATATTGTTGTTAACTTACCTGAGTTTATGCTTCACTATATTGAAGATAATCAAACCAAGCAGAAGCTACGTGTAATAGTTGGTGACAAACGTCACCCTACCCCTATATTTAGCCACTATATCTCCTATATTGTTCTTAACCCTTACTGGAAAGTTCCTGAGGGGATTGTAAGAAGAGAGATTATTCCTCGTATGGTTAGAGACCCTAGCTACCTAAGAAGACAAGGACTAGAGGTACACCTTAATTGGAATGAAAACTCACCAATTATAGATACCTCTTTTCTCTATTGGAAGGACTACCTATATGGTAGAGTTAAATTTCCATATAGGCTTATGCAACCACCAGGACCTAGAAATGCACTAGGAAAGATAAAGTTTAAGTTCCCAAATAGATTTTCAGTATATCTTCACGATACACCAACACGTTATCTATTTAAAAAATCTTTTAGAGCCTACTCTCATGGTTGTGTACGACTATCTCAACCTCAAAAGCTCTTAGAGACTATTGCTGGGTTCAATAAAAATATTAATATAAGAAAAGCAAAAAGGATTCTAAAGGGAAAACGTAAAACACAACTCAATATGAATAAAAAGCTACGTATTCATCTAGTATATTTAACAGCAGGTGTCAATAGCAATAAAGAGCTAGAGTTCAGAAATGACCTCTACGGCTATGACAAATATCAAAAGCGTATGGTTCGTTAAAATATATAACCACTGTAGTGGCGACCTTGGTGTCTGCCATATATTGTAAATATCAAAATATATACAATTTTTAACAAATCTATTAAACAGAAAATAACCATAATATGGTAAAATAGCCTAAAAAAAAATTAGGCTATAGACTATTGGAAACCTCTGCAAAAATTCTCTCTTCAAAGGGTAAACTTCTTACTGAAATATACTTTGAACTTCAAAAACACTTTGAATCCAAATATGGTGAAAATACTATTATTTTAATGGAGATTGGAAGTTTTTTTGAACTCTATGAGGTCAACAACGATGAGCTTAAGATTGGAAAAGCAAAAGAGATAGCCCAACTACTAAATATTCAACTTACTCGTAAAAATAAAACTATTCTTGAAAACTCTATTAAAAATCCTCTACTTGCAGGAGTCCCTACTGTATCTATTGAGCGTTATCTTGCACGACTTATAGATGCAAAAAAGTACACCATTGTTATGGTTAGACAAAAGGGTCTGCCACCTAAAGTTCAACGCTATGTCTCAAATGTTATCTCACCTGGAACCAACTTTGAGTACCAAACAGAGGCTATAGAGAGTAACTTAGTATCAATCATAGTCGATGAAAATCAAGGCATCTACTCTGTTGGATATGCAGCCATAGATGTAACCACAGGAAAGACCATTGTAAATGAGATGCACTCTAACCGAGATGACAAAACTTATGCTTTAGATATTCTCTTTAACCTTTTGCAGACATATAATACAGCAGAGGTTATTGTAACTCTACAAAACAAACAGATAGATAAAGAGTGGCTCTCCTCTTACTTAGAGCTTGGGCAGTTCTCTACCTCATTTAGTGAAAAACACTGCAAGATTGCCTACCAAAATGAACTCTTTAAGCGAGTCTATCAGATTAACTCCTTTCTCTCACCTATTGAGTACCTTGATTTAGAGCGTTACCCCTACACTACTGAAGCACTTGCCATACTCATTGAGTTTATAATAGAGCATGATGAGGCAATCATAGCCAAGATGAACCACCCAATATTTTTAGGAGAGAGTCGATACCTATACTTAGGAAACAACGCCTTGGAGCAACTAGGAGTTATCTCACGAAATAAATCAGAAGTGACCCTACTAGAGCTTATAGATAAGACTTCAACAGCCTTTGGAAAACGACTTCTTCGTGAACGGCTCCTTAACCCAATTATAGAGAGAGATATTTTAGAGGAGCGTTATGAGCTTAGTGAAAAACTACTACCATATAGCCAACAGTACGATACACATCTAAAAAATATCTATGATTTAGAGCGAATAGCAAGACGAATTAAACTACAAAAACTACACCCTGTAGAGTTAACATATATTATGATATCTCTTGTAGCAATAGAGCAACTCCTATGTGATGCATTAGAACATGGAGTAGAGCTTGAAAAGAGTCTTATTGATAAAGTCTCTGAGTTCAAATCTTACCTTGAACAGACCTTTAACCTTGATGTCTGTGCAAAGTTTAGAATTGACCAGATAAACGATAACATATTTAAAGAGGGTATCTACCCTGCTATTGATACTATTTTAGAGAAACAGAACCATGAGATGAATAAACTAAAGATGGTCTCTTCTCATATTGACAAATTTTTTGAACACAATAAACTAATAAACTCAACAAAAGGCTCTTTTGCAGAGATTGGATACCTAGAGAGTGAAGGCTACACCATTAACCTTACAAAAAATCGTTTTACCATGATAGAAAAGGAGCTAAAAGAGTCCTTTGTTAGCATTGAAGGCAAACACTACTTCTTTAAAGATTTTCACTATAAACATCTAAAAAACTCTGTTAAGATTAACTCTAAACTCTTTGAAGAGATAACACAAATTTACGAAAATAACCAAGTAAAACTTGTCTCTCTTGTAAAAGAGCGTTACTTACAAACACTACTAGCACTAGAGAATCGTTTCTCTCATCTACTCCATGAGCTTATAGTCTTTATTGCCAATATCGACGTAGCCATCTCCAATGCCAAGTGTGCAAAGAGCATGAATCTAACTCGCCCTATCTTAGAAGAGGGTTGTAGTGCCTATGAAGCCATAGGTCTAAGACATCTTATCATAGAGGCAAATGAACAGCATGGTATCTATGTTCCTAACGATATATATTTAGGTGAAGGGATAGAGACAAAACACAACCACATTACTCTTAACGCAAGTAATGGAGCAAAAGTCAATGGTGTACTACTATATGGTATTAACTCCTCAGGAAAATCTTCACTTATGAAGAGTATTGGTCTGTCGGTCATACTAGCTCAAGCTGGTTTTTTTGT
>JALWNF010000106.1 GCA_026995985.1 Campylobacteraceae bacterium | reverse complement strand
TTGCTAACTCTTTTGCTGATTTAACATAAGCATCAAAGAGTTTACCATCTAACCCTAGACTCTCTGCTCTTTTTAAAATACCTACTAACTTTAACTCTTTAGTTGAAAAGCCTCTCTCTTGTCTAAAGATTAGACCACGTTTTAGATAACTCTCTAACTCCTTTTTGGTCAACTCACTTAGTTCTAAAAAATCCTCATCACTATACCACTTTCCATCAGTTGAGCCTGACATCAACTCTAAAGAGCGTAACATCATAGAGAAATCATCAGAGAATGTAAATTTATTCTCTTTAAAGATAGATTTAATTTGAGCTATTGAGTAGGAGAATTGATTTTGAAGATACTTAATAAACTTTATAATATCTATACAAGACTCATCATAGAGGTGTAGATTTGGTTTTGGCTTTTGAGGCTCTGGCAGTAACCCCTCTTTGACATAGAAGAGTATGGTTGATTTGCTCTCTCCTGTTGCCTCCATAAGATGTTTCATTTTTAAGGACATAGTAGCTCCTAATTTTTTTATCATTATAATTTAAATGAGAGATTGTGTCAAGTGTTGGGCTACACTTTTTGATTAATCTATTTTATAAAGCTATTTAGCTATAATCACTAACTAAAATAGAAATTAAATATGGATAAATATAATGAAAAAACTTCTTTTAACTGTTCTTTTCTCTATAGTTGCCTTAGAGGCACAAGTTATTGATGCTATTGCAATTGATGTAGAGGGTCAAGCTATTACAACACTAGAGATTCAAGTTGTACAGAAAAATTTAAATATCTCAAAAGAGGCAGCTATTGAGATGCTTATTCGAGATAGGCTAGAGAAAGCTGCTATTAAAGAGGCTGGTATTACTATTAGTGACCAAGAGGTTCAGGCAAAAATAGCCAATATAGCAGCCTCAAAAAACATGACAGTAGCCCAAATGAAGAGTCTACTCCAAAAGAGAGGGTTAACTTGGGAGGGGTATCTTAAGCAGATAAAAGTAGAGCTTCAAAAAGAGCGTTTTTTTCAAGAGCATATCCTCTCTACTATTGATAGACCAAGTGATGAAGAGCTTAAAACATACTACAATACCCATATAGATGAGTTCTCATCAGCTCCAATACAGATGAGTTTAGTAGCTTATACAAGTAACTCTTCAGAGAGGTTAAAAGAGGCTATCTCTAATCCTATGAAAAATATTGATGGTGTTATAAAAAAGAGCATTTTAGCAAGTTCAGACCAGATGAGTCCTGCACTACTCAATCTTATTGAGCAGACACCTAGCAATAGCTTTACAAAAATTATCAATACAGGAAAAGAGTTTATAACCTACTTTGTAAAATCTAAAGGTAGTGGACAGAGTGGATTTGAAGCTCTTAAAAATGCTGTTTTTGCAAAATGGATACAGAGTAAACGCCTTCAAGCCTCAAAAGATTTCCTCAACAAATTAAAAGCTAATGCAAAAATTAGAGTAATTCGCTTATAATTCAAAAAACAATATAAAGGCACAACATATGGGCTTAAAATCAGACAGTTGGATACGAGAAAAATCACTTAATGAAGAGATGATAACCCCTTTTTGTGAAGCACTAAAAGGAGAGGGAGTTGTCTCTTATGGACTTAGCTCTTATGGGTATGATATTAGAGTAAGTGATGAGTTTAAAATCTTTACAAATATAAACGCAGAGGTAGTTGACCCAAAAGATTTTAATGAAAATAATGTAGTTGATTTTAAAGGCGATGTCTGCATTGTTCCTCCAAACTCTTTTGCATTAGCACGAACAGTTGAGTACTTTAAAATGCCATCAGACACACTAGCAATATGTCTAGGAAAGAGTACCTATGCACGTTGTGGTATTATTGTCAATGTAACACCATTTGAGCCAGGATTTGAAGGACATATTACTATTGAAATCTCCAACACAACACCTCTTCCTGCTAAAATCTATGCAAATGAGGGAATAGCTCAAGTACTATTTTTTCAAGGTGATGAGCAGTGTGAGACAACTTACTCTGACCGTAAAGGTAAATATCAGAGCCAAACAGGAATCACCCTACCAAAAGTTCTTAGAAAGCCTTAAAATAGTTTTAAGACTATTATATTATAATAGATTCAAACAAATTTAATTAAAAAAAGGAGATAATATGGGTTTTTTTGATTTTATGTCAGATGCAGGTAAAAAGGTACTAGGTAAAGGTGATGATGCCCAAGCAGTAAAAGAGGAGATAGAGAGTAGTTTTGATGAACTCCCTGTTGATGGCTTAGTAGTAGAGGTGAATGGTGATACCGTAACTTTAGCAGGTGTTGCAAAAGACTATCCTACCCGTGAAAAAGTTATCTTGATTGCTGGTAATATTGAGGGTATTGCAAAGGTAAATGCAGAGCAGTTAATTACTGTAGAACAGATTTCTGAAGAGAATGTAAGAGAGATTCCTGAGGAGATTTTCTATACAATTAAAAAGGGTGATAATCTATGGGGAATTGCTACTAAGTTTTATGATGATGGTAGTAAATATCCACATATTGTAGAGGCCAATATTGAGGTTATAAAAGATGCTGACCTTATATATCCTGGTCAAACTATTAGAATTCCAGAAATTATTGCCTAAAGTATAAAAATGCCTATCTAGGCATTTTTATCAAGATATATATTAGTAAATACCCCACTAAACTTTTTAAAGTGATTTCTAGATAGAAATCTTAATAGTGGTATAGGAATTATTTAGATAATATGAAAATTCTCCTTTTAGTAACCGCCTTCAACTCCCAAACCCAAGCCATCTACACCAAACTAAAAGATTTAAACCATACCCTCTCTGTCTGCTTTGCCATAAACGAACAGCAGATGCTCCAAGAGATAGAAGCTTTTGAGCCTAAGCTTATCTTATGTCCTTTTTTAAAGAGCTATCTACCTGCCTCTGTCTATGAAAACTACCCAACCTATATCTTTCACCCTGCTCCAAGAGGAGATAGAGGGGCGTATAGTTTGGCGTATGCACTTCAAGAGCCGACTAAAAGGTGGGGTGTGGTGGTCTTAAGAGCCAATAGTGAGTATGATGGTGGAGACATCTATGCAGAGGCTTCTTTTGAGGTACGTAAAACCTATAAGGCTTCACTTTATCGTCAAGAGGTGGTCTCTACTTCTCTTAAACTTTTAGATGAGCTTTTTGAAAATATAGAGAACAACAGAGCTACTCCACAGATTTTAAACCCCATACATGAACCCTTCACCCAAGCTAAAAGAGCGATTGATTGGCAGAGAGATACTACTCAAACCATTATAGATAAAATCTACCTCTCTGACTCGCTACCTGGGGTTTTAGATGAGATTTTAGGGGTAGAGTGTTATCTCTTTGGAGCGTGGGAAGAGGAGAGGTTAAGAGGAGAGCCTAAATAGATATTGGCTAAACGAGATGGGGCTATCTGTCTAGGAACGGTAGATGGGGCTGTTTGGATAAGCCATCTTAAAGAGGTAGGTAGGTTTAAACTTCCTGCTACCTATGTTTTAAAAGAGCGACTCAAAGGGGTTAAAGAGCATAGATTGCCTCTGTTTTTTGACAAGAGCTACAAGACATTTTATGAGACCTCTGTAGAGTTTAGAGACAATGTCGCCTATCTCTGCTTTAACTTTCACAATGGAGCGATGAGTACAGCCCAATGTATACGGCTAAAGTATGCCGTTGAGTATCTCAAAGAGAGGTGTGAGGTGTTGGTATTGGTAGGAGGAATAGACTTTTTTTCAAATGGAATCCATCTAAATATCTTAGAAGATAGCCAAAAACAGGGTGAAGATGGTTGGGCAAATATCAATGCGATGAATGATTTAATTCGCTCTATTATCTTTGCAGATGAGATAGTAACTGTTGCCTCTTTTGCTAGAAATGCAGGAGCAGGTGGGGTGTTTCTGGGTTTGGCGTGTGACTATATGGTAGCAAAAGAGGGTGTAACTCTTAATCCTCACTACAAAACTTTAGGACTTACAGGGAGTGAGTACCACACCTACACTCTACCCAAACGAGTGGGGCAAGAGATGAGTCAAAAACTTTTAGATGAGTGTCTGCCTATCTCTGCTAGTTATGCTAAAAAGATTGGTATGGTTGATGAGGTTTTTGAGGCTAGTAACTATTATGAAGAGCTACATAGTTTTGCTAAAAATGCTTTTGATGATGATTTTGTATGGAAGAAGCAGGAGTTTTTAGAGGAGCATGGTGAGGAGATAGAGTTGTGTAAAGAGAGGGAGATTGAGGTGATGTACCCTGAGTTTTGGGAAAAAGATTCTGCTTTTCATGAGTTAAGAAGAGAGTTTGTTTGGAAAGTCTGTCCGACTAAGACACCTGAAAGATTTAAACAGTACAATTAAAATAAAAATGAATAGGTATTCATCATGCACGAATATAGCGTAGTACAAGCTCTTTTAAATCAGTGTGAAGAGAATGCAGTTGCTAATGAAGCAACAAAAGTAACAAAAGTTGTTTGTAAAATAGGGGTAATGAGTGGTATAGAGACGCATCTACTTCAAGTGGCATTTGATACTTTTAAAGAGGGGACGATGTGTGAAGAGGCTCTATTAGTTCTCAACACACAAAAACTCAAACTTGAATGTAAAGATTGTGGTCATGTTTTTGAGGTAGACGAGGTGCGTTACTTTTGTACAAAGTGTGAGAGTCTACGAGTAAAGGTGCTTGATGGTGAAGATATGTATTTGATGAGCTTGGAGATGAATTAATGCAAGAGTATTGGGAACTATACATGAAAAATTTAGAGGGTAATCCTGCCTCTATACAGTTTAATGCAGGTATCTCTATGGAGATTGAGAAGTT
>JALWNF010000105.1 GCA_026995985.1 Campylobacteraceae bacterium | reverse complement strand
ATTGATGAGTTTGGGCGTATTGCACAGTTAACAATGCTTGAGAAGAAGTATGAATATAATGGAGAGCCTTTAAAGGTCTTAGATAGTAAAAGTGTAAAACCTTTAGAGGTTCGTTTCTCTGATAGTAGGCTTAATGAAGAGGCTCATAAGGTGCCTTATACTACTTCAAATAGAGAGTTAGACCTTAGCTCTGGTGCAAAAAAGATTCTATTGACTCAAAAACTGAGCTCAACAACAGTAACTAAAGAGATAACTTTCTATAAAGATGGACATTATGATATAGATGTTAAGCTCTCTACTCCAAAAGAGTATTTTATTATGCCTGGAGAGAGACCAAATGCAGACCATACACGCTATATGGTTGTTAAAGGGGTAATGATAAAGGCAAAAGATAAACCTCTTGAGATTATTGAAGATGGAGATGCCGAAGAGGCGTTAAATATTCATAATGTTGAGTTTACATCTTCATTTGATAGATATTTTACTTCTATTTTATATAATTTTGAAAAACCTCTTACTGTATATACTCAGGTTACTAAAGATGAAAATGCTCTTTTATTTGTTGAAGGAGAGCAGAATATGTCATTTCATGGTTATCTAGGACCTAAAGAGTATAAGGTTTTAGAGGCTATAAATCCTAAATTGACCGATGCTATTGAGTATGGGCTTATTACTATGATTGCAAAACCTATGTTTAAAATTCTAGCATGGATTCATGACTTTATTGGAAATTGGGGTTGGGCAATTATAATCTTTACTATATTAGTAAAACTTCTACTCTTTCCTCTCTCATACAAAGGTATGATGTCAATGCAGAAACTTAAAGATTTAGCTCCTCAGATGAAAGAGTTAAGAGAGAGGTATTCTAAAGACCCACAAAAGATGAATATGAAGATGATGGAACTCTATAAAAAGCATGGTGCTAACCCAATGGGTGGTTGTCTACCAATGCTTTTACAGATTCCAATCTTCTTTGGTATCTATAGGGTTCTTTTAAACTCTGTTGAGTTACAAGGGGCTCCATGGATGTTATGGATTCAAGATTTATCACAACAAGACCCATACTTTATATTACCAATTTTAATGGGTGCATCTATGTGGTATCAACAGAAACTTACACCAAATACAATGACCGACCCAATGCAACAGAAGATATTCCAATTTTTACCAGTGATAATGACACTATTTTTCTTAACATTCCCTTCAGGGTTAGTTCTCTATTGGTTAGTAAATAATATATTTACTATTGGTCAACAGATTGTTATTAATAATGCTTATGAAAAACAGAAAGCTATGAAAGCAAATGTAAAGAAATAAATCACTATATGGGGAGAGAATGCTCATGCAAATGAAAAGAATTGAAGCTGACACATTAGAAGAGGCCTACAGCAAGGCGGCAAAAGCGTTATCATGCTCTGTTACAGAGATTGACTATGAGATAGTTCAACACCCTACATCAGGTGTTATGGGGCTATTTAAAAAGACAGCTATTATTATAGCAGTAAGGAAGAGTATTTCTGTTACAGAAAATATAGCAGATACAACTACTTTAGATTTGAAAGAAAAACCTAAAGAGGATATATCTAATGAGGAGAAGAACTTTACAGATACTCATTTAGAGAATAATGAAGAAAAGAGTGATATTAAAACAGAAGTTGAGCAAGGTAGTTCTAATGCAATAGAAGTTGATATTGCAAAGTTTAAGAAAAAAGATGAGATAGTAGATAATTTCTTCTCTTCTGACGAGCCCCCTTCTGCTTTAACTGAAGAGACACATGGAGTAGTTTTTGATGATGATAGAGATGCTCCAGAAAATAGAGAACGTGCTATTGAGATAGAGGGTAGAATTAAGAAACTTATGGAAGTATCTTGTTTTGAGATAGATACTGTTGAGGTTGATGTCTTTAATGGTATTGCTCATATATTTATAGATGGTGAAGATGCAGCTCTGCTTATTGGAAAAGAGGGGTATCGTTATAATGCTCTTTCATATATGCTCTTTAATTGGATTAATGCAGAGTATGACCTCTATATTAAGTTGGAGATTGCAGAGTTTATTCAGGCACAAGAGGAGATGATAGACAACTATCTAAAACCAATAGCTGAACATATTTTAGTACATGGAAAGGGTAAGACAAAGCCTCTTGATGGTATTTTAGTGCAGATTGCATTAGAGAAGTTAAGAGCAATGTTCCCAAATAAATATATTGCTATTAAGACAGGTAAAGATGGTAAGAAGTTTATTATTATTAATGACTTTAATACAAAAAAGCGTACTTAAATCTTAATGTCTACTACAATCGCTGCCATTGCTACAGCAAGTGGTATATCTTCTATCTCTATTATTCGAGTAAGTGGCGACTTAGCCCTTACTCTTGCAAAAAAAATCTCTAAAAGGAGTAGTATTACTCCAAGGTATGCACACTTAACTTCTCTTTATAACAAGGAGAATGAGTTAATTGACTATGCAATAGTTATCTACTTTAAAGCCCCTAACTCCTTTACAGGTGAAGATATTGTTGAGTTTCAATGTCATGGTGGAGTAGTTGTTGCACAAGAGATACTAGAGACTCTATTAGCCTATGGAGCAAGATTAGCCGAACCTGGAGAGTTCTCAAAACGAGCATTCTTAAATGGAAAGATAGACCTAACAAAAGCAGAAGCAATAGCAAAACTTATTGAAGCAAAGTCAGTAGATGGTGCTAAAATCTTAGCAAAACAGCTAAAGGGAGACCTCAAAGAGTTTATAGAGGAGAGTAGGGAGGCTATGTTAAAGGCTATAGCTTACTCTGAGGTTATGATAGATTATGCTGAAGAGGATATTCCTGAAGATATTTTAGAGAATATTCTGAAACAGTTAGATTCATTAGTAGATAAAATAGAGAATATTATCGATGCAAGTCAAAGAAGAAAGGGGCTTATTGAGGGTTTTAGAGTTGCCATTATAGGAAAGCCAAATGTTGGTAAAAGCTCACTTCTTAATGGTTTTTTAGCTCATGAGAGAGCTATTGTTTCAGATATTGCAGGAACAACGCGTGATACAATTGAAGAGCAGGTACGTATTGGTAGTCATATTGTTCGTCTTATTGATACAGCAGGTATTCGTAATGCAAGAGATAGCATTGAAAAGATAGGAGTAGAGCGTTCACTAGAGTCTATTAAAGATGCCGATGTGGTTATTGCACTTTTTGATTTAAGTCGAGAGTTCGACCAAGAAGATGCTAAGATAGTTGAGATAATAGATGCCATTGAAGATAGAGAGGTTATAGTAGCACTAAATAAAGTAGACTTAGAGAGAAAGTTAGATTTGGAGCCTCTTAAGAAGTATGATACTATTGAAATATCAGCTAAAGATAACTTTAAAAAGTTAACCAATAGATTAGAAGATTTTTTTAACTCAATTGGTCAAGATGAGGAGTTAATGCTTATCTCTACACGCCAAATTGAGGCAGTTCAAAAGACTAAAAAGGCTATTTTAGAAGCTAAAGAGCCTCTGCTTTTAGGTCAATTAGAGTTCTTCTCTTATCATCTTCAAGATGCTATTAGAGCTCTTAGTTCAATCTCCAAACCCTATGATTCTGAAGAAATTTTAGATAAAATGTTTGGAGAGTTCTGTTTAGGCAAATAAATATATAAAGGAATAATATGCTAAAAAATAGTTTAAAATATGGTCTATTGTCATTAGTTTTTGTTGGAATTTTTGGGTGTACTCCCAATAAAAAAATTACTATCCACACTCCAACTCATCCAACTACTCAAACACATAGACCAGTGGTTACCCCAACAAAGAGACCTCCTGTTAAAGAGGAGATTCTATTGGGGCAACATGGTAACAATGCAAGTTTAGGTTCTCGAGTAGATGTACCCCAAAACAATTCTAATATTGAAGATTTAAATACTACAGAGAGTAACAATAATGATAATTTAGTAGATGTTCAAGAGCATGAAAGAGAGCTTATTGAGCGTATACCTTTTCCTGTAGAGGAGTATCGACATCTTCGTAAAAAAGGTAGAAGTACTGTTAGTGGAAAGGTGTATTTAATAAATAGATTAGCAGGAGAAGAGATTAAAAGAGCCAATATAAAACTGTGGCTTAACCCTGTTACCTCATACTCCAATCAGTGGTACAATGAGGTCTATTTAGGAGGCAATAGACTTACTAAGGCAGACAAGAGACTCTATAACTATTTAAAATTTACATACTCTTTGGCTGATGGTACTTTTAACTTTTTTGGTGTACCAACAGGAGAGTACTACCTAACAGCTACTATAAAGTGTTCTGTAGAGTGTGGCTATCGAGAGAATAAATCGATTCTTCTTGTTAAAAAGATTTATGTAGGTAGAGGAAAAACAGAGGTAGATTTAAGTAAGAGTGTTCCGTAAAGAAAAGGTATAAAACCTTTTCATCTTAAGCTTTAGGATAAGTCTCTTCTAAAGCTTGATATAGCTCTTCAGGTGTAATGTCCCTTTTAGATGCTAAAATCTCCTGCATAACAATATTGTCCTCTTTGCCATTCCACTCTTTAATGTAGCTTCCATCTTTGTAGCCATGCTCTTGTCTAAACTTATTTAAGATATTTTTACCAATATATAGCTCATATAGTTCAGGAAGTTTTAGATTGAGTTTTGAAGACATGGTTAAAAATGAGATGAGTAGGGCGTTAATGTCACTGTTGCAAAATAGAGTTTTTATCATATCTTCTACTAAAGCTATCTGCTCATATGGGTCAAGCTCTTCATCTTTAGTCTCTTTTTTAAACTTCTCAAACTCCTCCATATTGGCTACAACATTAGCAATATCTTCTAATGAACCAAGATTTTCTATCTTGTAGTGTCGTAAAACCTCAGACATA
>JALWNF010000104.1 GCA_026995985.1 Campylobacteraceae bacterium | reverse complement strand
TCATAGCACCAAACTTCATCTCTGCTGCTTGATGAGTAAAAGAGGCTTCAGGTCCAAGAAAAGCAACAGCTTCAGGACGTTCTAAGTTTCTTGCTACTGCAAACATCTCTAAAAAGAGTGCATCAATCGCTTCATTAGTTAATTTTCCTTTATTTCGTGCTTTAAGTCTATTTAAAATTGACTGTTCACGCTCAGGACGATATATTGGTGCACCTACTGTATTTTTTAGCTCACCTACTTGATGAACATACTCCATTCGTTTGTTATAAAGCTCTAAAAGTTTATTGTCTATTTTATCTATCTCTATACGAAGTTCATCAAGTGTCATAACATTCCCCTTATCTATTTTTTTTAGATACTTCTTCCAAAGCTTATAGCTTTAGAGTACATATGAGAGTTACAATAACAAAATAGAGCTATTGTAACTCTCATATTTGGTAACAGAGCTACAGCTTAGTTACTAGTTAAAATATATCTATTTTTGCCAACTTGTATCACAAGCCTCTTCTAATCTAATCTGATCATCAAAACTCTCACGCTCTCTAATAAGATAGTCTTTACCATCTAAAATAGCAACCTCAGCAGCACGTGGACGTGTGTTATAGTTACTTGACATGGTAAAGCCATAAGCTCCTGCTGAGTGAACTACCAAAATATCATTATGCTCTAGTGGAGGTAAAGGAATATCTTTTCCTAAAAAGTCACCACTCTCACATACAGGACCCACTACATCAGCAGGACTCTTTTTACCCTCTTTTTGAACAGCCTCTATCTTATGGTAAGCATTATAAAGACTTGGGCGTAGCAGGTCATTCATAGCCCCATCAACAATCACAAAACGTTTGTCACCATTAAGCTTCTCATAGAGTACTCTAGTTAAGAAGATGCCTGAGTTTGCCATCATATAACGCCCTGGTTCGGAGACAATAGTTAAATCTAACCCTTTTAATTGACTTAAAATTACTCTAGCATACTCAGCAGGTCGAATGGTTACCTCATCATCATAGACAACACCAAGACCTCCACCAACATCAAAAAACTTAATATCTATATCTATTGCATGAAGAGAGCGTACTAAGTCTGCTACAATACCACAAGCCTCTTCAATAGGAGCTAGTTCAGTAAGTTGTGAGCCAATATGAAAGTGAATCCCAACAGGATTTAAGTGTTGAGACTTTTTAGCCAAAATATACATACGTTTGGCACTATCTAAACTTACTCCAAACTTATTTTCATGTAGACCTGTTGAGATGTATGGGTGAGTCTTTGGGTCAACATTGGGGTTAACTCTAATAGAGATTCTAGCCTCAACTCCTAGCTCTTTTGCTATCATCTCTACACGCTTCATCTCTGCTTCACTCTCTAGGTTAATAAGCAAAATATCCTCTTGTAGAGCCTCTCTTATCTCCTCATCTCTTTTACCAACACCTGAAAAGATAATTTTATACTTTTTTACTCCTGCTCTTAATGCACGTCGCACCTCTCCAATACTTACACAATCTGCACCAGCACCCAAGTTGGCTAAATGGCGAATAACAGCCAAGTTTGAGTTAGACTTTACTGCATAAGCAACCAAAGACTTCTTCCCAGCAAAAGCCTCTTTTAGCTCCTTATATCGGTCTGTAATACTATTAAAATCATACACATATAGTGGTGTTTGATACTTCTCTACTAATTGTTTAATCTCTAAACTCATAAAACTATTCCTAAAATATAAGAGTAAATCTTACTTAAATTATCGCGATTTTATCTAAATATTTGTTATATTTAGATTCTATTATCTGATTTATATAATGTAATAAGTGCATAAATCCATAAGAGTACTACAGGAAAGAGAAGAGTAAGCTCTGGTATAGCTGTGCCATTCTTAGCAACAGTTTGAAGAGCAAAAAGAACTCCCCAGATAAATAGAGTCCCTCCAATTGCCTTTGCAGAGGTAATAGCAATATTCATATAACGTGCATGGAAAGGAAATTGGAAAATTAGTATCATTAAAAGAGCTATTGAGAAGAGAGGTACTACAATTTTACTATAGATATCTGTTCGCACCTCATATGTATCTAAACCTTGATTTTCAAGTAGTCTCTTTGCTAAGATACTCTCTGAGAGTGTCAACTCTTTCCCATCATAGATTGACTCTAAAATTTTAGGCTGATAGTCTCTTAAACTATGCAAAATAGGAATTGTCTCTATCTTAAGACGCTCCTTTCCATCTTTATTAATAAACTTCGATTTCTTAATAGCATTAGTTGCTACCCACTCATAGATATTATACCAAGCCTCTTTAGCTGTTATAATAGCAACTACTCTATCTTTTTTCATACGAAAAATTGTCAAATCCTCAAGCTTATACTGCTCTGGTATCAGTGAACCAATATAGATAAAACTACTATTATATTTTGTCTTATATTTAAAAAAAAGGTCTTTTGTTTTACTTACTCCATACTGATTTTTAAAGAGTGACTTAGAGGCTTCATGAACTGTTGCAAAAGAGCTAAAGTTAAGAGCTACAAAAACTAAATAGGTAAAGACTCCTATCACAAAAAATGGTTTAAAGAACTCCTTTCTTGTTACTCCTAAAGCATATAGTGCCCCTAATTTATTCTGTTTTATAAATGCTATTTTAGTCCAAATAGCACCAAAAATAATAGCTAAAGGATACAAAAGATTAAGTGCCTCTTGTACTTTAAGATAAAAATATAGAACTTTAACATTAAAAGATGGCAAAGATGAACCATTCATTAAAAAGTCGAGTCCTGCAAAGAGAGCAGAGAGACCAAAAAGAATAATTAACATATTTTTTAAATAGTGAAAAGCTACATATCTAAAAACCATCTTAACTACTCTTGATATGATTTAAGTGAGTATCTTGATTTTATCTCATCAATCCCTTTAGTTTCAAACTCTTTAATAGCTTGGACTGTATGGTTAATCCAGCCTCTTAAAAGCTTTTGCTCCTCATCTGTAAAGTTACCCAAAACATAATCTACTACTTGAGATTTATACTCTGGCTTTCCCACTCCCATGCGTACACGACTATACTCTTTTCCAATCATTGCATCAATAGAGCGTAAACCATTATGTCCACCATGTCCACCACCCTTTTTAAAACGTAAAGCAGAAAAAGGTAAATCTATATCATCATGAATAACAACAATATCATCAATATCTATTTTATAGAAGTTTTTAACAGCTTGAACAGAGTTACCAGAGAGATTCATATAGGTTGTAGGTTTTAAGAGTAAAAGATTAGAAGTTTTAAAGAGTTCACCTTGAAAAGAGCCTTTAGAGATACTATTGGCTCCAAAGTCTAAGACCAATTGGTCTATAACTTTGAAGCCAATATTGTGCCGTGTATTTTCGTATTGTGCTCCTGGATTTCCAAGTCCTACAATAAGTAACATAAATTATTTAGCTTTAATTACACCAACAACAGCAACATCAGGTCTGTCCATTAGTCTACAATTTTCAGGAGCTTCCATATCTCTAATCAAAATCGCATCATCTCTATCTAAATCAGTTACATCAAGAACAAATTTATTAGGAATATTCTCTATTGCACCTCTAACTTTGATTCTCTTCTTTTGAAGAATTAAAACACCTTTATTTTTTAGACCTTTTGGTGTCCCTGTTGTCTCTACTGGTACAAGATAGTTTGTTACTTGACCTGGGAGTGCTACTCTTAAGTCTACATGAAGTACATCACCATTTACAGGGTGTAGTTGATACTCTTGAATTACTACATTAAACTCTTTATCACCAACTTTTACTGGAAAAGTCAAACCCTCTTTTCTTCTTACGGCTTTAATAAAATCACCTCTTTTAAATGCAACTTGTATATTCTCTATACCATTTGCATAGATGTTAGCTGTTAGATAACCATCTCTTCTTAGCCTCTTTGCTGAAGCTGAGCCGATACTCTCTCTAATCATACCTTCTAACATTTGTATCCTTTAATTTTTAAAATTAGAAGTGAATTATAGCTATTTTTTATTAAGTTTTAGTGATTTTACTATAAGTATCTTTAAAAATCTTTACTACTGAGCCATCTTCTAATTCACTATTTTTATTTTTTAAAAGCTGTTTTGCCTCTATTGTATTATTGGCAATAAGCTCTCTATTCATCTTTTTTAGACTCTCTATCTCTTTTTGATACTCCACAAGTTGCTCTTCAATATGAGTAAACTGGTCTTTAGAGATAATAAACTCACTATCATTCTTATTTGCTGTATATAGCTTTAACTCCTCTTCAAAATCAGCAATAGTCTCTCTATATAACTCTGTAATCTTTTGTTGCTCTTCATTCTCTAAGATTAAATCCTCTATTTTCTCTTTTAAATTCTCAATTTGAGACCTATTTTCAGCTATTGTCTCCTCTGCTTTCATCAACACTTTTTCAAACTCAGCTAACTCTTTAATTCGCTTTTGCTCCTGCTGTTTAAGTAACTTAATCTCATTTAAGAGTCTTATATTCTCCTCTTTTAGCCCTTTATTGCTACCTAGAGTGCTATTTGCTTTTTCAAACTTTAGTCTCAACTGTGTCAACTCTGCTGTCTTTTGAGCTACAACCTCTTCTGATTTCTCATAATTTAATGTAAGCTTATCTATCATCTTTTTCTGATTACGAAACTTTTTTTCTAACCTCTCAAGCATCTCATTTCGCTCTTTTATAATTGAGTTTAAAGAGTCAATCTCAATAATATACTTCTCTTTATGTTTAGCCTTTGAGTAGAGCCAACCTATTACAAACCCTAATAGAGTTGCTGCAAGTAACCAAAAAGTCATTTTCATTATTAATTCACTCATTACTATTCACCTTTTTATGAGTTTGGTGGTCTCTTAAAATAAGTTTAGAGGAGATTTTAAAAGGAGTATTGCTCTTAACAAGGGATTTATTCTCTAACTCTTGATAATAGGTCTGTAAATTTAATACAAGACATGAACCTATTAATAAAAATGTTGATGCCACTCCCCACATCAATACCGTACCACTACTCATTTTTTTACCTTTCTATAATATTTAATGTTCTATTATATTACAAAAAGTTAGAAAAGTAAATAGTATCTATTCTGTTATAGCCTCTTTTAAATCAAAAATATCCATCTCCTCTTCTCTTTTCTCTAAAACTCTCTGTTGCATATCAATTTTCTCAAGCTTTAACTTCATATCTGCAGGGTTAGTAGCATGCTCCATAACAACATCAATATCAATCCTTTCTTCTTTATAGAGGTCAATAAGTGCTTGGTCAAATGACTGAGAACCATATATCTCTTTTCCCTCTTCAATAGTATCTAAAATCTCATAATCTCGATTTTGTGTAATCAAATCTACAATTCTTGGTGTCTGTATCATCACCTCAATCGCAGCAGCTCTCTTTCCGTCAACTGTTTTAACTAAACGTTGAGAGATTACTCCTGAGAGTACCGATGCTAGTGTAATACGAATACGGTTCTGTTCCTCTTTAGGGAACATCCCAATTACACGGTTAATGGTCTCTTTAGCATCTAAAGTATGAAGTGTAGAGAATACCAAGTGACCTGTATTTGCAGCGTGTAGGGCAATCTCAATAGTCTCTAAGTCCCTCATCTCTCCAATTAAAATAATATCTGGGTCTTCACGTAAAGCACCTTTTAGTGCATTGGCAAAGGAGAGTGTATCTTGCCCTACTCCTCTTTGAGATATTAGACACTCTATATCTTTATGCACAAACTCTATAGGGTCTTCAACTGTAATAATATGTTTCTTCCTAGTACGATTTATATGATTTAGCATAGCCGCTAGTGTTGTAGATTTTCCTGAACCTGTAACACCTGTAACCAAAACAAGTCCACGGTGCATCTCTGCTAGTTGTGTAATAACCTTTGGCAGATTTAACTCCTCTAGGGTTAAAATCTTTACAGGAATAACCCTAAAAACAGCAGATAGACCATCCATCTGATAAAAAAAGTTTACCCTAAAACGATTCTCTTCATCTAATATATATGTTGCATCTAACTCTTTTTTAAAAGTCAACTCTTTATACTGCTTTTGAGTTAAAATAGCTTGTGCAATTCCATCTAACTCCTCATGGGTTACTATTCTATCTCCTAGTTTAAGTAGGTCTCCATAGACACGAATACGTACAATTGCACCAGCTTTTAAGTGTAGGTCACTTCCATTATTGTGTAGTAGATTTTTAAGATAAAATTGTAATCTCTTTTCCATAATACATTTAGTCCATTTCTTTATTTTTTATTAAATTATATTGTAATTTTCTTAATTAATTTTTTTAAAAGAACTTTTATTCTAATTCTGCGATATAATACCCCTAAAAAAAACATAAGGAATAACAAAATGGCAATGATTCTATTACCAATAGCACAAGGATTTGAAGAGGTAGAAGCTGTTTCTCTAATAGATGTACTAAGAAGGGGTGGAGTTGGTGTTAGAGTAGCCTCTGTTGATGCACACAAAGATGACAACTTAGTCTTAGGAGCAAATGGCATTACAATCCAAGCTGATACTAACATCAAAAATGTTGTAGCTGATGATTTTGATATGATTCTACTCCCTGGGGGTTGGGAAAATACCTACACTTTAGCAGAGAATGAGACTGTGCAGAATCTACTAAAAGAGTTTAAAGCCAAAGATAAAACTGTTGGTGCTATCTGTGCAGCTCCTTATGCTCTTAATAAAGCTGGTGTATTAGGAGACAACTATACTTGCTACCCTAGTGTAGAAGATGAGATAGCCAAAGAGGGCTACAGAGATGACCAAGCTGTTGTAGTTGATGGAAATATTATGACCTCAAGAGGACCTGGTACTGCTCTTTGCTTTGGACTAGAGATTGTTAAGAAGTTTTCAGGAGAAGAGAGTTATCAGGCTGTAAAAGAGGGTATGTTGTTAGATTTTTGTAACTAAAAATTTAGTTTTATTTTGTAGAAACTTTTTTTTAGTTTTTACAAATATATTAGACCTATTGACTTCACCAATAGGTTTGTCTAAGATTTGTTAGACATTTAAACTGTCTATTAACTCCAAACTTCTATCTATACTTTCTTCTAAAAATTTAAATAAAACATTTTTTTCATTTATAGCTTTGAGGTATTTATCTCTGCTTTCATTTTTAATTAATGGTGGAACTATATTATTTTGAATAGCTTGATAAGCCATTAGCAGTCTTCCAACTCTTCCATTTCCATCTGCAAATGGATGAATCCTGTGAACCTCACTCTCCCAAATCAAAGAGACCTTCGTGGGAGAGGCTTCATTTGTCATGAATACGAGATAAAAGGAGTAATGCTTAGCCAAACTAAGCAACCTCTCTTAACTTAATTAACGAAGACAAAGTATGACTGGTTCTGTCTACAAGCTGAGGAACTTTTGCCTCAACTTGCAACCTTGACTTTTCAGACAAGGGTTTTAAAATAGCTCTTGTAAAATATCGACTAGCAATATTATAAGAGGCTGATAAATCACTATGATAGATTTTTCCATTTGCAAAAGTAGCAATATCTCTCTTATAACTTCTCTTTAGAACTCCACTTCCATCATAAGCATAGATAGAAGTTCCTCTTGCTATCACTCTTGAATATCTAATCCCAAAACTATGTGCCTTCTCTCCAACTTTTTGTTGAATCTTTAGTTTTGCCCAAAATTGTAACTTGGCTCTTAATCTTTTTGCTCCAAATGTATTGTGTGGTAGTCTCATCTTTCCAAGATACTCAAATACAATAACATCTGCTCTGTTTTTGATTGCAAACTCTACAATCTTATCTACAGTATCTTGGATTATAAACTTTTGTAGATTGTTAATTCTTCTCCAATGGTTTGGTTTTTCATTAAATATTCCAGATTTTCGTTTAGCTTTTGAGAGTTTGTTTACTCTGTGAGATAGTTGGTCTTTTTCTTTGGGTTGATTGATAAACAATCTATCCAAGACAGTTCCATCTATATCTATACAGCTACAAACTGCACTATTTGTTAAACCTAAATCAACCCCTATAACTCTCTGTTTTTTTAGAGGAGTTGAGTTAAGTTTAACATCTGTTTCATAGGAAATATGGAGAAAATACTTTTTTCCTTTTTTAACCAACATTGGGTTAAACTCTTTAAAATTTTTAAATCTATACTTTTGTCCTGATTTTAGAGATTTGGTTGAGTACTCTATATCTATCCATACCCAATCACTATTTTTAAAAACTTTGATTTTTGCTCTTCCCTCTTCTATTTTATTCCACATATTATCTTTGTAGAGAGTTGGGAATGAGTTTGGTTGATAGTTTATTTTTGGTGCTTTTTCATGGAATCTTTTTCCTTTTGATACTGCTTTTGCTTTTTTCTCTTCCCAAATTTCTAGTCGTGAAAAGTGGCTATCTATAACCCCTAATGCTTCCATAATTACGGCTCTTCTTAGATATGATGGAAATTTATAAAAATCTTTATCGAAGTCGTATTTTATATTTTTATTCTTTGCTGTTCTATGTGTTATAGACTCTATATATTTTAGTTTCTCTTTTGATTTTTTGTCTTGAAGATTAATATACTCTTGTTCACAAACAATAATGTAAAAACTCAATGCTTGATTATAGATTTTTATTGTCTCATCAAAGTTTTTTGTATGAGTTATAATTTTTAGTTTTGCTGTTTTTACTATTTTCATTTTATTTATGATTATTGTTTTTTTATGTTATAATTTTAACATAGTTTATTTAAAAATAGAATATTGGAAACCTTTTTTGGTCTCCATCTTGCTATATTTTATCTATTGATGGAGCTATAATTGAGACTATAAAAGAATATATACGCAATCAAGACAAGCCTCTATAATTCTAACCTCTCCCAAATCGTAGATTATGGAAGAGGATTGCGAATTATATTTTGTTCAATATTAATCCTAAGTTGTGTTATAGTGTTCATTGAATAAATAGTTAGACACATACTTATAGCAAAATTTACAATTCTACTAAAATAAAATCTATTTTTGACGATTTAATGCAAAATCAAGTTTTATTTTGATAAAGTTTGACAATATAAAGGAAAAAGATGTTAGTTGAATTTACTGTAAATAATTTTAAATCTATCAAAAATAGTGTTAAATTTAGTATGCTTACATCTACAAAAGATATTGGTAATACCTTTGATATAAGGGATTACAAGCTTTTATCAAGTGCAATTATCTATGGTGCAAACGCTAGTGGAAAAAGTAACTTTTTAAGAGCATTAGCATTTATGGGTAGTTTTGTGTTAAATAGATTTAAAATTTTGCAATCTATTGACAGATTACCTCATGAACCTTTTAAGTTATGTAGTGATACAGAAGATACTTCAAGTTTCTTTGAAATAGTTTTTTTTATTAATAATATAAAATATAGATATGGTTTTGAAATGGATAGTCATACTATCTATTCAGAATGGCTATTCGCAGATGAAAAAGGAAAAGAGGCAAAATTATTTTTTAGAGATATTGATGAAGATGACTATGTAAATCCAAATAGATTTAAAGAGGGGTATCAATTTTTTGATAAAAAAAATCAAAAAATCAAAATTGCTAAAAATCAACTTTTTATATGGAAATGTGACCAAGAAGATGGAGAGATTTCAAAATCTATTCTAAAGTGGTTTTATAACTTCAATATGATTGATGGAATGGATCATCAAAGTTATATAAACTTTACTATGAAAAAGATGGAAGATGAAAATTTTAAAAATAAAATTGTTGAACTTGTTAAAACAGCAGATATTGATATAGATGATATCAGTATAGAGGAAAATGATGTTCCTTTAGATGTTATTGAGAAGTTGCCAATGCCTAATAGTCTAAAAAAAGAGATTTTAAATGATGGTGGTTTAAAATCCATTGAGATTAATACAAAACATAAAAAGTATGATAGTGATGGTAATGTTATTGGTGAAGTAATTTTTGAATTAGATAAAGAAGAATCAAAAGGAACAAGAAAGTTTTTTGCTATGTCAGCACCAATTATAGATACATTACAAAATGGTAAAATTTTAATTATCGATGAGTTAGATGCTAGTTTACATCCAATATTAACTAGGCATCTAATTCAATTATTTCATGATAAAGATATAAATAGTAAAAATGCTCAACTTATTTTTGCAACGCATGATACAAATTTATTAAAACCTTATATTTTTAGAAGAGATCAAATTTGGCTAACAGAAAAAGATAAATATGGTTCTACTGATTTGTATTCACTATCACAATTTAAAGGAGTTCGAGCTAAAGAGGATTTTGAAAAACAATATATCCAAGGGAAATATGGTGCTATTCCATATCTTGGAAAATTTGAATTTTAGGCAATTTTATGGCAAGACGAAGAGGAGGGGATAAGCTTTTTAAAAGAGAAAAAGCAAAAAGAGACTTTGCAAGAAAAAAAGCAAACAAAGAACTAGTTAAAAGTATTATTATTGCTTGTGAAGATAGTGTTTCATCTCCTACATATTTTCAAATGATAATTGACAAACTAATAAATAATAAAAAAATCACACCAAACTCTGTTATCATTGTTCCACATGATGGGCATACTGAACCAACAGGTGTTTTAAATAATTTAAAAAAATACAATAAAAATGGACTTACATACAAAGACTATGAACATAAATGGATTGTAATTGATAGAGATAGTAAATACAAAGGTGGTGGACATACAAAAGAGAACTTTAAAGAAGCACTAAAAAATGCTAAAAGTAGAAGAAAAGATTTACATATAGATGTTGCATATTCTAATGATTCTTTTGAATTGTGGTATCTTTTACATTTTGATTATAGAGATACAGCTATTATGAGAGATGAAATTATAGAAAAAGTAATTATTAAATTAAAAGAAATAGAACCTCATATTTTTTCAAAATTAACAAAAGATAATATCAAAGAAGAGAGCTATACAAAGCATATTTTTAAAGCTTTATTATCTTTTCAAGAAGATGCAATTAAAAATGCAGAAACTCTATTAAAGTCTTATGGAAGTTATCATAAACCTGAAGATGATAATCCATCAACAACAGTGTATCAATTAGTAGTTTTGCTGAATAGTTTAAAAAATCTCTAACAAAACCTTGCATCAAACAGGTAAACCTATCGGTGAAGTCAACCCTATTAGTTATATCTATTTAACTTGAAATAGCTAATTTTTTTATTATCTATTTAAGTAATAATGTAAAATATAATATACTACAAAAAACAAAAAAAGAATTAATATAAAATGATTAACTGGCTAAAAAAACTTATTAAAAAAATTAAAAACTCAGATATATATAAAAAGATAGAAAAAAAACTTACAGAGCTACAACTTGTTCAAAAAAAGATTCCAACAAAACAGAAGATTTTGCTTGTTATAACACTTCTACTAACTATTGACTTGAGTTTTTACACTGCACATCTTATCAAAAAAGAGACTCAAGGAGAGAATGAACTTCAAAAAATCTCTAAAAATATAAAAGAGGTAGACTATTTTGATATGAATAAATCAGCAGTAGCTCAGCTAGTTACAGCAGAGAAAGTTTTTTTTATAGTTGATGATAAACTAAATGTTGATATTGTCTATCTAGATGGAAATCTTACAAGAAATATACATAATGTTCCTATATATAGCATTACAAGAAATATTGAAAAAGAGCTAATTAAAGCTAATGTTAACTATCAATGGATAAAAAAAGAGGATAATATTGCTAACTTTCCTATCTTAAATTTTGTAAAAGAACATGCACTAGATTTATTACTTATAGGATTTGCTATACTCATACTTCAAAGCTCTGGAATGCTATTACTAGGTGGAGATAAATTCAAAGTCTACAAACCAAAAGAGATAAAAGGAAGTATGGACGATATCATTGGTTATGATGATATTAAAGAGGAGATTCATCATCTTGTTGATATGCTTAAAAATGTATCTCTCTATTCTAAATATGGAATTGAAGATATTTTTAATATTATGTTCTCTGGAGAGCAAGGAACAGGAAAAACTACAATGGCTGTTCAGATTGCAAAAAAGCTTGATGTTCCAATTTTAGTTACTACAGGAAATGTTGAGACAGGCTTTGTTGCAGGTGGAGCAAATGTCATTAAAAGTATATATGCAAAAGCTAATGAACTTGCACAAGAGAATAAATACAATACATGTATAGTCTTTATAGATGAGGCTCAAACACTTCTTAGAAAGCGTGGAATATATCATGAAAAATGGGCAGATGACACTCAAAATGAGCTACTCACTCATCTAGAAGGTGTTAGAAGTATTCACGATGTACGTATTATTACTATTGTCGCTTCAAACTTTGATGAGAGTAATATGGAGCTAGACTCTGCTATGGCAGCTCGTTTTAAAAAGAAGATACATTTTAGACTCCCAAATGAAGAGGAGCGTGAAGAGCTACTAAAACACTTTATGAAACCTGTTAAGAATAAAGAGGAGAATATAGACTACACTAAACTATCTAAAGCCTTTTCACAAACAAGCCCAAGAACGCTAAAAACTATTGTTCAAGAGGCTTCTCTTCTTGCTATTGCAAAGCAAGAAAAAGTTAATCAAGAGCATCTTATGAAGGCTTTTGAGGTTGTAATGATTGGTCAATCTAACCGTAAAACTACTAAAAATAGAGAAAAAGAGCGACATATTATCTCTATTCATGAGATTGGTCACTTTTTGACAGACTTTAAACAGACTCTAAAAGAGAACAATTTTGATATGGATAAGACTCAAAAAGAGATGAAGGTCATTAAAATCTCATCTGAAAGTATCTCTCGTGCTAATGCTTTGGGCTATGTACTTAGTGAGTCAGATGACCTTCTACTACATAGTATTGAAAAGTTAGAGAAAGAGATTCGCATACTCTATGGTGGGGTTGCAGCTGAGGAGTTAATTTTTGGAAAGCACAATATCACTACAGGTTCAGCAAACGATATTGAGAAGATTACCCATATCTTAAATCATCTATTTATTGAAACTTCTGCTTACTCTACTTCAAAACTAAAATTAGACAATTTAGATAGTTTAAAAAAGATAGCTTATGAGAAGATGGAGGCAAAAGCTGAAGAGCTATATAGTGAAACTTTAGAGATACTAAGAGATGACCAAGAGCTTATTAAGCACTTAGCAAATGAGCTTATTGAGCGTTGGGTTTTATCTAAGGAGGAGATATTTGAAGAGATTAGGAAGTTTAAAGATAAATTATCTCTTTAAAGCCTCCAGTCGTGCAATACGTTGCTCAGTAGTTGGGTGGGTACTAAAGAGCTGTTGCATTGAAAAATCTTTCCCTGTAAAAGGGTTTACTATAAACATGTGAGCTGTTTGTGGTTCAGCCTCTGGCATGACCATTCCTCTTGCATAGTAGTCAAGTTTTTGTAATGCACTCTGTAGCCACTCTGGGTGTCCTGTAATTCTTGCAGCACCCTCATCTGCCATAAACTCACGGTTTCTACTAACCGTCATCTGTATAATTGTCGCAGCTAATGGCATAACAAACATTAAAATCATCATTACTATAGGGTTTGGTCTATCATCATCACTACTTCCACCAAAAAACATTCCAAAGTTTGCCAACATAGCAATAGCACCTGCAAGAGTTGCAGCAATAGTTCCTACTAACATATCGTAATGTTTAATATGACTCAACTCATGAGCAATAACAGCCTCTACCTCATCTTCATCTAACAAATCCAAAAGCCCCTCTGTTACTGCAACAACAGCATGTTCATAGTCACGACCTGTTGCAAAAGCATTTGGCATCTCTTCTGGTATGATATATAACTGTGGCATAGGCAGATTTGCTTTGTAGGTCAATCGTTCAACAATTTCATAGAGTCTAGGAGCTTGACCTCTAGTCACAGGAATAGCATGATAGTGTTTAAGAACTTGCTCATGAGAGTAGAAGTATGCATAGAAATTCATACCCATAGCTGCAATAAAAGCAAGAATCATACCTGTCTGACCAGCAACCAACCCACCAAACCAAATAAAAAGGAGGGTCAATCCTATCATTAACACATAAGTTTTAAACTGCTCCATTCACACACTCCTTTTTAATGGTTATTATTTTCTGCTATTTTACTTCTTTTTAGGTATGGTAATGGTTAAAACACCATTTTTATACTCACTCTTATAGTGTTCAACATCTGCATCTTTTGGTAGGGTCATACCACGCTGTACCATACCTATATGACGCTCTTGATGGATAATCTTTCCACCCTCTTTCTTCTCTTTGCTCTCTTCACTCTTAGCTGTAACACTTATGTAGTTTCCTTGAACATCAATCTTGATATTCTTACTATCCATACCCGCTAAATCCATCTTTAGCTCATAACTGTCACCCTTATCTATTAGGTCTGTATCTGGCTTAAAAGAAAAACTCTTTTCAAAATTCGGGTCAATAGCTAACCCTTTAAAGGCATTTTTATGAAACTCTTCAAAAATTCTATTCATATCCTCCTGCAACTTTTGAAAGTGTTGAAATATTGGGTCATTTGCAAAAGGATTTTTGGTTAAATTACTATCAGCATAAATAGCTACCATAGGAATAGTAGCTAAAAGTATGCTCTTTAACAATCTATTTTTCATTGCTAATCTTCCTACTTAATTGATATATTACGAGCTTTTCTTGAGTCCTCTTTTTCTAATGTAATATAGAGTCTACCATCTTCATAGTGAGCTGAGATTTTGTCTCTGTCAACATCTTTTGGTAAGATGAAGCTTCGTGAGATAAGCCCATAACTACTTTCACAAAGATAGTAGTCCTCCTCTTTTACCTCATTTTTTGTCTTTCTAATTGCATTGACTGTTAAGTAGTCATCTTCAATTTTAAGCTCAATATCATCTTTATTTACACCTGGTAGGTCAATCTCAATATCGTAAGTATCAGGACTATGTTTTGCAAAGTTTGCCAAAGGAAGATGTCTAGCAACATTTCCTAACGCCTCTTTTGCTACCTCTAGCCCCTTTTCTACCTTCTCTTCAACTGCATTTACTAACTCTTTTCCATTTTCAATAATTTTATCTTTTGTTACACCCATAATTCACTCCTTATTACTTAATCTCAATTTTTTTGCTTGAGTTATCTACTTTTAGTTTTGGAATAGTAATCTCTAAAACTCCATTTACAAACTCAGCTTCAATATTTTCAATGTCTACCTTCTCTGGAAGTGTAAAGCTTCTTGAGAATACACCATAACGGCTCTCAACTCTATGATAATCCTCCTCTTTAAACTCCTCTTTTATATTTCTCTCTCCTGAGATAGTAAGAATGTTTCCATCGACACTAATGTCAACATCACTCTTCTTTACACCAGGTAGTTCTACTTCTATATGGTAAGCATCTTCAGTCTCACGAGTATTTACCTTTGGACGAAAGTCAACTATATGCTCTTGTTGAGCAGTCGCTTGTTCTCCAATAGTATTTATAATTGCATTAACAAGGTCAAAACTTCTTCTAATATCATTAAATGGTTCATATCTTTTTACTAACATTTTTTCTTCCTTTTATTTAATTTTCTTTAGCCTACATGGCTAAATTTGAAAGAATTATAATGCAACAAAAGAGAAAAAAAATGCCACTTTAGTTGCATTTTTAATTTTTTTAGAGGATATTTTTGGAATGGATATATATCTGCTAAAATCCATATAACCCACGAACTTGTAAAATATGCTCTTTAATAGATGGTTGCATAACCTCTGCAAAGGTGTAGCTAGACATAAGGCGAATATTTTTTTTAAAGTAGTAGTTCAATGCAAAAGTCAAATCAACCTCCTTTTTTTGACGATGTTTTTTATTTTGTAGTCTAATCTTACTTGCTCTAAAAGCAACCTCTAAAGCATCTTTTTTAATCTTAGTTCGTGAAAATTTTGCTGTTTTTACCTTATATTTTCTATGCTCACCTGTTAAAAAAATGCTAACTTGACCATACCAACCATAAAAATCATAGCTATCTTTTTGGTTAAAAGCCTCAAGAGCAATATACTCACCCTGAAAGGAGAATGCCCCATTTAACAAAGCTGTCTCTAATCCCACCCTTTTAGTTTTTGTTACATTTTTAATCTTGCTTTTTATAAGTGAACCACGATATAGGTGCGAACCTGCATTAGTTGAGTATTTTATAGAGCTAGAGTGATATTTTGTTTTTCCTGCTGAAACTCCTATATGAACTAAACTATCTTTTGAGTGAATAATAGCATAAGTAATACGACCTACAATAGATGTCCCATCCTCTTTTCTAGCTAAGAGTCTATCTAGTGACCTACCAAAAATACCAAAAGTTAGTGTTCCATGCTTCTTTGCATTTACATAGTCTCCACTAAGCACAACACCAAGTTTTCGTTTGTGCATAAATGTATTAACCATAGAGCGTTCCATAAATGTACTATTTCGTGAACTAACAAGTGCCTCTAAACCTATTGGCTCTTTTATATTTCCTGCCTGTACGCCTAAACTATTGAGAGCCTGATAGTCTATCTTTACATCTTTCCAATGGTTTTTTCCTGTAAAACTATACTCTATCTCATACTCCAATTTAGGTCTAATCTTCCCCTTTAAAGAGAGTCTTGCACGGCGTATTTCACTACCTTGACTCTTAACATCATCTCCATCTATCCATGCTCTATCTACAACAATCTGCCCACCTAACTTCTCCTCTGCTGTATAAAGAGTAGTTATTAGAAAAAATATAACCATAAATACTCTCATGCCCCTACTCCTTAACAATCTGATACTCTGCACCATGTGTAGTAACAGAGCCGTTATCTTGAACTAGAAACAGAGAACCATCTTGTAGCGTCGTTACCCCTTCAGCATAACCAATATCTACATCTTCATACTGAACAGTTAGCTTATTTCTCTTTTTATCCCAAAACCACAAAGAGAAGCTCCCCTTGCGTTTACCAACACTTCCAGAGACAATCCAATACCCCTCTCTGTTTCTATCCCAGCTCATAGCCCGAATACCATCACCATACAAATCTAACAAGATAGGTTTAGCCAACTTAGGCTCTTCATGCTTATCAAAAATAGCATTTGGATTTTTTAGAGGAACTACTACTGCTTTACCTTTGATAAGTGGACTTCTCAAGCCAATTAAAAGAGAGTTACTCTCTCTGTCCCAAGTTAGAGCCTCTATGTTTATCTGCTTTTTTCTTTTGTCTGAAGAGCTATCTAGTGCAGGATGAAGTTTTTGCATAGCATCTAAGAGTCCATGGTAGTGTTTAAAGTCAGAGACTCTACCATGATTATAGTCCAGACGAACAATCTGCTCTCTTACCTTTTTATGTTTGCGTTTTTTATTAGTAGTGTGAGAGGTAATAAGATAGAGTTGATTATGCTCATTTATAGCTACACCCTCAATATCTTTTACCTTATGCTCTAAACTTCTCTTTACCTTTTGACTCATTTTAGGCTCACCCAACTCCTCTACCTCTCCATCTTTGCTTACAGATATGAGATGTAGACTATTTTTGCTCTCATCTTCAACTAAGAGAATCTTGTTATCTTCAAGTCTCACAGCACCAGATGGCTCATAAATCTGTTGAAACTCGGTAGGAGGTTGAACTGTTGCTTTATTGTCAATGAGTGCAACAATCATCATAATAGCACTTATACTAAGCCCTATTCCAAAAGCAGTATAGGCTCTTTTTAGCCAACTATATTTCACTTTAATCTCTGCTCCTAAGATATGTATATGTTTAATAATATGCTCATGCACCTCCTCTCTATCTTTTAAAATCCTTCTAACACTCTTTAGATACTCATCAGGAGCTATCTCTGACATATCTTGAAAATAGGCAACAGAGCTAAACTCTTTTAGATACTCTTTTTTCATAAACTGCTGTTTATCTCTTGGACGTATTGCCATAGTCCCTAGCAAGATTGAAACTAAAGAGGTTAAAATAATTGAAATAAAAGGGTATATCATGTTTGAGTTGTTTAGATATAATCCAGAGGCTGTAATAATTACAGTCAAAATAAAACCATTCACTGAAATAAGGACACTCGCTTTAGAGTCTGCTAAAGCTGTAAGTTCAAGATTTGAACGAATAGAGTTTCTAAATAGTGTTTCAGTTGAGCGAAAATCTTTACTCTTTTTAGCTTTACTATCTTTTATTGTTTTTTCAAGAAGGCGACTTTTGTCTTCTACTTTTTTCTCTTTATTCTCTTTCATAAAGCACCTTCAATAATGTTGTTTTATGTTTTTAAATGTGATATTATACAGATATTATTTTAACTTTTCTCTATTTTATCTGCCTTATTGACATAATTTTTCTTAATAGTAAAGAAGATATTTGAGAAGTACTCAACTAGCACAACACTAATTCCAGAGGCGATTACTACATTATAATCAAAGGTGGTCTCTAGTGACAACACAACAGCAGTAAGAGGTAACTTCATAATTATACCCATAAATATAGAAGCCCCAATAGCAGCAAAGTAGAAAGGTTCAACAGGAAACATAAAAAAGCTCATCATCTCTCCAAAACCATAACCAATCAATGCTCCAATACTCATAAGGGGCAAAAAGACTCCCCCTACTGCATTGGAGTATATAGCAACTGTTGTTCCAATAATTCTTAAAAAGATAATAGTAAAAATTACAAAAATAGAGATATGATTCTCTTGATTCATTAA
>JALWNF010000103.1 GCA_026995985.1 Campylobacteraceae bacterium | reverse complement strand
TCTATGGCTCCAATGTTAGGTTTAAGATATGCTGCAACAAAGTTTCCTACAAAAGACAAGCAGGAGTTAGTAGTTCTTCTTAAAGTTCTAGCTTCACCTCATACACGAGGAGATTATGATATTGCTATGTGGCATGTTGAGAAGGTAAATGGAAAAGAGTTTAAAGATTTTAAAGAGTTCTATCATTTAGTTATGGATGGAGATGAGAAGTATGTAGTAATAGAGGATGAAGATGGTGCAAAAGTGGTTATTGACCGTAAAAAAGCATTAGCAAGTGAAAAAGATTTACTACGTAGATATAGTATTAAAGCAACTAGGTCAGATACTTTATAATTTGAGATGGTGCGATTGCTATCGCACCATATAGATTTTTAAGAAAATCTACTTAATCAAATCGAATGGATTTTCCACTACATTTTTTCTATCTATAATGTACGGAATAAGTGCTGTTTGTCTAGCTCTTTTGATTGCTACTGTTACTAACTCTTGGTGACGTTTACAGTTACCTGTAAGTCTTCTAGGCATAATCTTGAATCTTTCACTCAATGAAAACTTAAGTAGATTTAAATCTTTATAATCAATGAAGTCAATCTTCATCTCACAGTATTTACAATATCTTTTTTTGAATTTTCTTCTTTCTGACATGGGTTATTTCTCCTAAACTAAAATGGTATCTCGTCATCATCAATGTCGATTTCTGGTATAGGTGGTTGTTGCTGTTGTATTTGTTGTTGTGGTGCACTATTTGATGGTTGTTGTGAAGCTTGTTGTTGGACAACATAACTATTTGCTTGTGGTTGTCCATAGTTTTGTTGAGAAGCTTGGTTATCGAAACCATTGTTATAGTTAGGACTCATAGAGTCAGCTTTAGAGTCTAACATTTTTAAGTTCTCTACTGTTATGCTATGTTTGCTTCGTTTTGTTCCATCTTGTGCAGTCCACTGCTCAAATATTAAGCGACCATCTACTAAAACTTTGCTCCCCCTGCGTAAGTATTGATTTGCAATTTCAGCTGTTCTTCCAAAAAATGTCAAGTCAATGAACATCACCTCCTCTTTTTGCTCTCCTGTTTGGCTTTTCCACTTTCGGCTAGTTGCAATTCCAACTTTACCAACAGCAGAGCCACTTGGTGAGTATCTAATTTCAACATCTCTTGTAAGGTTTCCTACCAATACTACTTTATTATACATGGGGATTCTCCGTAAATTAATTGCTTTTAAGTTATATTTGGGTTGTTTCTGTCTCTTCTTTGTCTGCTATCTCTTCTTGAGTATTTGTAGAAGTATCCTCTTTTTTCTGTTCCTCTTTTATTCCATTTGCATTGTCAATAAGCTTTTTAAAGTGAGCTATCTCTTTTTTATTTGTATATTTAACAGTAAGGTACTTAATAACATCTTCATTAAACTTCAAGTTTCTCTCAAGTTCAGCAATTACACTACCTTCTGCTTTAAAGTAGACAACAGTATAAAAACCACGCTCATGCTTTTGAACAGGGTAAGCAAGTCTTCTCATACCAATTTTATTGGTAGCAAGAATCTGTGCACCTAGACGTACAAGAGTCTCTTCAATCTTTGCAATGTTAGATACTGTCTCTTCATCTGTAAGTGTTGGTTTAAGTACATAGAGTGTTTCGTAGTTATTCATTCTATTCCTTTTGGTTTTATAGCCCATATATTTAAACCATAATGGTCTTCAAACTATGAGCAAGAATTTTGGAAAAAAGATATTAGCATAAAATAGCTAGATTTTTGCTAAATTAAGAATAGTAGAAATGTATTAAAATAGTATTTATGTAAAAAAGTGGCTACTTTAAATTTAATATATAATAATAAACTTAAATAAAATAATTATATTGTATAATTTATAAACAATATATTTTTAAAGGTATTCTATTATGAAAAGAGTCAATAAATTTTCTAAAACAGCAATTTCTATAAATAGCTCTAAAATTTTTATCTTTGCTATTTATCTAATCCTTATTTTAGGCTCAATTTTTCTTTTCTATAAAGGGTATCAAAACTATTCTTATTTAGATAATATTGAAAAGCAACATAAAGTTTTAAAGAGTGTAGATGATATCTCATTACGAAAAGAGGAGCAGTTAACTATTATGATGACTTCTATTATGGTTTTAGCTCTCTCTTTATTTATGCTTTCTCGTCGTAAATATATTTTAAAATATATGAAATTAGAAAATAAAAGTCTACAAAGACTTTTAGATGATTTAGAAGAGTATCAAGACCAAGAGAAGGTTAAAGAGTTTAAGTGTATGATAAAAAAGAAGAACTTTTCAGAGATTTATGAGCTTATGTCTGAAATGATTCATGAGTTAAAACTCAATCAGGAACTAGCTACTGTTGCTAATCAAACAAAGAGTCTTTTTCTTGCTAATATGTCACATGAGATTCGTACTCCACTTAATGGAATTATTGGTTTTACAAAGTTTTTAAGTTCAACAAATTTAGATGAGAAACAAAAGGAGTTTTTAAATATTATTAAAAAGAGTTCAGAGGATTTACTCTCTATTATTAATGATATTTTAGATATTTCAAAAATAGAAAATGGTCATATCTCATTAGAGGAGGTATATTTTAATCCTATAGAGGAGTTTGAGAATGTTATAGAGTCTTATGCTGCTAATGCTTCAAAGAAAGATATTGATTTTTCATTATGGATTGATCCTATATTCTCTTCTATACTTCTTCGTTCTGACCCAGGAAAGATTAAACAAGTACTTATAAATCTTATATCTAATGCTGTAAAGTTTACAGAAAATAAAGGAACTATTAATGTAGTTATTGAAAATATATCAACATCAAAGGAGAGCATTAAAGTTAAATTCACAGTTAAAGATACAGGAGTAGGAATCTCTAAAGAGAATGAAGATAAAGTCTTTGATGCTTTTACTCAAGCAGATAGTAGCACCTCTCGTAAATATGGAGGAACAGGTCTTGGATTGACCATTTCAGCAGGATTGGTTAATGCTTTAGGTGGTGCTTTAAAGGTAAAAAGTAAGTTAGGAGAGGGTAGCTCTTTCTATTTTACTTTAGAGATGCCTAAAAAAGATATAGAGCGTGAAAACACAATAAAACCGATGAGGGTAGCAATATATTCACCAAAAGAGGTTCAAGTAAAAGATTCAGACCACTATTTAGAAGACTATCTAATATATTTTTCTCATTTATCTATAATACGTTTTAAGAGTTTTCAGGAGTGCATATCGGCAAACTCTTCAATGTTTGATGCTCTTTATATTCACTATGATAAGATTAATCAAAATGAGCTAAAACAGATAGTAGAACATTTTGGCACTAACTCCAATATTATTTTAGTAACAAAGCTAAATAGACACCATTTAATTCAAAAAATTTCTGATAGATTTGCTTATATACTTTATGAACCTATAACCTTTTCAAAAGTAGAAAAATCTTTTAATGATTTAGTTGAGCAAGAAGATAATAGTATAATTGTTCCAAATAAAACTACTATAACAAATAAAAAACAACTCTTTTCAAATATTTATGCTTTGGTGGTTGAAGATAATCCTATTAATCAAAAGATGATTCAGCATACTTTAAAAAATATTGGAATTGAATCGGAGTGTGCTAATAATGGTAGAGAGGGATTGAGTATGTATATGAAAAATCCAGATAAGTATGATATTGTCTTTATGGATATACAGATGCCTGTTATGAATGGTTTAGAGGCAACAAAAGCAATAATCTCATTTGAACAGAGTAATAATCTTGCTCATACACCAATAGTTGCTGTAACTGCAAATGCTCTAAAGGGAGACAGAGAATACTTTATGGCAGAGGGGGTAGATGAGTATGTATCTAAGCCTATTAATTTAGAGAAGTTTATTAGTGTACTAAAGCTATTTTTTAAAGAGTCTAGTAGTGTTGTTCTTCCTAAAGTTTCAAAAAGAGATATTTTACTCTACAAAGAGACTCCAATGGAGGCAAAGATTATATCAGCTATTTTAGAGAAATTGGACTACTCAGTAGATGTTGTTAAGAATCTTGATGAGTTAAAAAAGGTAATGGATGTTAACTCCTATAAATGTATTCTTTTAGATAGGGTTAATAGTGAAGTAGAACATAGTAATGTAGCTCAATATATTAAAGCTCAAAATATTCCATCTATGCTTTTTGTAGATGGTAGAGCCGTTTTAGCTCCTAGCGATGAAGAGAACTTTACATTTATCTCTGATAAGGTTACAGACTATGTTAGCATTAAAGAGAAAGTTGACCAGATGATGGAGCTCTCTAAAGCTTCATAGGATATCTATATTATGGTTAGATACTTATGCTATAATACCCTAAAAAATCAAAAGCAACAAGATGAAAAGATTACCCATAGGTATAAGTGATTTTAGAAGAGTAATAAAAGAGAATAACTATTTTGTAGATAAGTCATTAATAATCCAAGAGCTTATAAACTCAAATGCACAGATAACTCTACTGCCAAGACCTAGACGTTTTGGTAAGACTCTAAATCTCTCTATGCTTAGATATTTTTTTGAAAACAGAGAGAGTAGTGAGGAGCTTTTTAAAGATTTGGCTATCTATCAAACAGAAGAGTTTAGAGAACATCTAAACCAATACCCTGTAATCTTTTTGAGTTTTAAAGATATAAAAAGTAGTAGTTTTGAAGCGAGTTATAGTAAACTCTACTCATTAATTCAAGAGGAGTTTATGAGACACTTTGAAGAGATAGATATAGATACTCTAAACTTTTTAGATAAATTGAACTATATGAATATTTTAGAGGGAAAAGCTACACAACAAAATATAGAAAATAGCCTATCTCTACTCTCTAAACTGCTATTTCAAAAGTATAACCAATCTGTTGTAATCCTCATAGATGAATACGATACACCAATTCATGCCTCATACTTGCATGGCTACTACAATGAATTTATAGAG
>JALWNF010000102.1 GCA_026995985.1 Campylobacteraceae bacterium | reverse complement strand
GGTGCAAGGTATCCAAAGCACAAAGGTAAAAAGTGCTATGGTGTCGATTTGAGTTCTGAGCCAATTATAAGTGGAGCAGGGATTAACCTTGAGTATCTTTTAGATGCCTATAGAAACTATCCTTATAAAAATAGATTTTTTCTAAAAAACCATTTTATAGATAAGCTCTCTGGTTCAAGTAGACTTAGAAGAGATATATTAGCAGGTAAGAGTATTAGTAGTATAAAGAAGAGTTGGCAAAAAGGGCTTAAAGAGTTTAAAGTAATTAGAGAGAGGTATTTAATATATCCATAGATAGGGGTAAAAGATTGAGTGAAAGAAAAGTATTGATTTTTATTGCTTGGTGTATATTTGCTATATTGATTTATGCACTCTGGCAAGGAAGAGTTGTTAATACTACAGTTTTAATACAAGCAGGGCATGTAGGTCGTGAAAAGGGAAATACAGGTTCTATCTGTAATGGTTTAGTTGAGTCAAAATGGAATGATAGAGTTGCTAGGCGTGTTGAGGATATTTTAAAGAAAAAGGGAATTGATGTTACTAGAGTAGGGGCAAAAATACCTGTAGTCAATACAGTTATTGCAGTAGCAATTCACTTTGATGGAGCAGCACATGAGTGTGCCACAGGTGCATCTATTGGGCATGATGGTTCTGCTGAATCGAAACGCTTAGCCAAATCTTGGAGACAGGAGTATGGTAAGTTTTTCCCATTTAAGTGGCACAAAGATAACTTTACTCCAAATTTAAGACACTATTATGGTTTCTCTAAAGTTAGTGCTAGTAAAGGATTTTTAGTTTTAGAGCTTGGTGAGATAACTTGTAAAAAGCAGACCGATTGGTTAGAGCCAAGACTTGGTGAGGTGGCAAATAGAATTGCCAATTTTATAATTAAGGAGTTAAAAAAATGAGAAGTTTAAAAAATATATTTTTATTATTAACACTATTATCATTATTGAGTTATGCCAATAGTGCAGATAAACAAGAGCTTAAGATTATTGATAAACCAATAGATTTTGGAAAAGAGCGTATAGAGATGACCAAAGCTTATATTAAAAAGCACTATGGTTTTGAGGTAGAGAATATTGAGATTAAGCCAAAAATAATTGTACTTCATTGGACAGCAGAGATGAGTTTTGATAAAAGTTTTAAACGGCTACAGCCTCAAAAGCTCTTTTCAGATAGAAAAGATATTGCCAAAGCCTCTGCTCTTAATGTCTCATCACAATTTTTAGTTGATAGAGATGGAACAATCTATCGTCTTATGCCTGAAAATTGGATGGCACGTCATGTTATTGGGTTAAACTACTACAGTATTGGTATTGAAAATGTAGGAGGAAAAGGAAATAAAAGAGATGACCTAACCCCTGCACAGTTAAAATCAAACATAGCTTTAGTTCGTTATTTAAAAGAGAAGTATCCAACTATTACCTACTTAATTGGTCACCATGAGTATCGTCAAATGGAGAAGACAGATTTATGGTTAGAGTTAGATAAAGGCTATAGAACTAAAAAGACGGACCCTGGTGATAGATTTATGAGTGATGTTCGAAAGGCAGTAGCCGATTTAAACCTATCTTCTCCACTACAAAAATAGAAGTAATTTAGCTAAAAATAGTTCTATTTTTAATAAGTAGTCAACTCTTATTCTAAAGCCAAAAATCCTTGCTTCTATGCATATGGAGTATCTCAATTAAGGGTAAAACTCTCTTGTCTAAAAACTGCGACTTGTTAAATGTTCGTTGGCGTTTAGCAAGTTGTGCAGTATGTATAACAATTCTTTGTTGCATCTCCTCTTTTGTATAGTGCCCATCAAAATAGGCTAAAACCTCTTTAATCCCAATAGCTTTCATACAGTTTGGCTCTCTTGTATAGGTTTTTTCAAGATAGAACACTTCATCAATTAGTCCATCTCTTAACATCTTTTGCGTTCTTAGCTCTATTTTTTTTCTTAAAACATTTCGTTCTACTTCTATCTCATATATAGGGAGTTTCTCTGTTATGGTGGGTTTTGGAGGATTGGCTTTAAAATACTCAGTAGGGGTTAGCTTGGTTTGAAAAAAGAGATTTAGCATCTTCTCTATACGGTAACGGTCACTCTTTGCTATTTTTTTCATATAGCTTGGATCTTTTTGAGAAAGAAAGCTATAAGCCTCTTCAAGATTGCTTAGTAGTTTTTGTGTCTCCTCTTTTGCCTCTTTGCCAATTTTAGGAAGAGCTGAGATACCTTTTAGTAGAACATTTAAGTAAAAGCTTGTTCCTCCAACAATAATGAGGTTTTTCCTCTCTTGTATGGACTCTTCTCTTGCCTCTTTGTAGAGTTGAATAAATGTAGTTACATCAAAGGACTCATTTGGGTAGAGTATATCAATCCCAAAATGTTTAACCCCCCCACGCTCTTGTATAGTTGGTTTTGCAGAGGCAATATCAATCTCTTTATAGATAGCTAATGAGTCCAAGGAGAGAATATTTGCATCTATCTTTTGGGCTAACTCAATAGATAGAGCAGTTTTTCCAGATGCAGTTGAACCAATAATGGCTAGTTGTTTAAAAGATTTCATTTGAAATGATAGCATATATTAATCTTAGTTCCATAAAATATTATAGAACTTAGGTTCTTAGAGAGTTATAATAGATTATCTGATTTATATGATTTTATATTATATTTTTTAAGTACTTCTTGTTGTTTTCTCAAAACATCTTTATGGTTTAATATTATCTGTGTATGGTCTTCATCTTCAAAAATAGTAAATTTATCTTTTGTATTTTCTAGCATTGCTACAAACTCTTTAAAGTTTTTAATTTTTTTTCCATTCACACTATCTATAACATATAAACTATATTTTAATCCTTTTGTTAATGAAGATGGAAGGATTCGTTTAAGTATAACTAACTCTTCTCTATCTTTATCTGGATATATTGAGTAGTATTTTGAGTCACTACTAATAACCTCTCTTGTACCTGGAACAAATACCAATCCACCATATATATAGTAGCTAGGTCTCTTTTCTGGATTTTGTATCTTAATCAACTCCAACTCATTAATTTTTTTATCTAACACTACAGAGACATTTTTTTCTTGATTATCTCTTAAAATAGTAAGATTTATAGTCTCACCTAGCTGATGTTTATCTAAAAGATATCCAAAGTCAGTAAACTCTTTTTTTCTAAATTCAACTTTTAGATTAGAGTATACTCTTTGTCCATCTATTGCTGTTAGTATGTCTCCTGTTTTTAAGACTCTACTTGCTGGTGAATTTGGAATAGTTTTGTTAATTAAAATACCATAATCTTTACCTTTTAGACCATACTTCTCTTTCATCACAGGACTCTCTAGCCCTTGTGCCATTATACCAAAATATGGAAATCCATCATATTTTCCATCTTTCATATCTTTAAGATAGTGTCTAATAATAGAGGTTGGAATCATATAGCCTAGATTCTCTCCATATGTCATTACTTGCATAACCAATCCAATAACTTTTCCATTTAATATAGCAGGACCTCCTGAGTTTCCAGGATTTATTGAGGCATCTACTTGAATAGCTAAAAGTGATTTCCCACTATGTATATAATTTTGATTCTCAACTCTAGAGACTACTCCTTCAGTGATACTTAATGTCTCTCCACCCATAGGAAATCCATAAACTTGAATCTTCTCTTGTAGAGAGGGAAGCTCTCCTAGTTCTAAGCTTTTTGTATTTTTAAAGAACTGTTTATCTTTAACGGTAATTAGTGCTAAATCAGCCTCATGGTCAATGCTTAAGACCTCTGCTTCATATCGTTTTATCTCTCCATTTTTAAGTACCTCTATATATGTTGCATTGGTTACTACATGAGCGTTTGTTAAAATTTTATCTTCATCAATGATAAAACCAGAACCTGTTCCTCCACTAATGCTAGAAGACCAAGGAGAGTCAAAGTCTGGTTCGCTAGTTACAGTAAAAATTTTAACAATAGAGTCTTTTACCTGAGCCTTTTTAGTCTCTGTTATCTTTTTAGGTAATACTGCTTGAGCATATACTGCTTGGGTTGTAGTTAAAATTATAGTTGCTAAGATTGTGCTTGATAATATTTTTCTCATTTGGTATCCTTTTTATTCTGATACCTTAATTATAAATAATATAATTGTACTAATTGTACTAATTGGACTAATATTTTATATATCCCCAAATATAGATTCCATCTTCTTTTTGATATTTTTTGATATTTTTAATAGTTACTATATTTCCTAAACTGACACCTCCTTTTCTATATTTTTGACCTGGCAATGGTTTATTTTTAAGATAAACACCACTTACTGCGATAGCTGTGCAATTTTTCAACATTAGAGTGTTAGATTTATCTAACCAAAAATATTGTTTTTCCCACTCTTCTTTAGAAAATTTGCCAATATATACCCACCCTTTACCTTGTTTTGTTTTTACTTTAATACTTTTTAATTGCTTCAATCTATCTTCTATATTGTTAATCTCATATTCATAAAATTTACTATCAAGTTTTCTATATATTTTTAATGCTCTATGATATAGTTTTTTTGCTTCTTTTTTATTTTTCTTTAAATAAGATATTTCTGCTTGTTTAACAAGACTATCTGCTAATATATTAATATAGTTAGAAGTATCTGTTTGTAACAACTCTTTATATATTTCAAAACCTTTTTTATAAAACTCTTCTGCTTGTTCAATATCTTTTTCTAAAAGTTTATCAACCATCTCATAATAAAGCTTTGCTCTTTGAATTTTATATTTTTCAGGATTCTCTTCATAAATTTTTAATGCTTCATCAATATTATCCATCTTATAGTAAAGATATGCTAACTCTTTTTGATATTTTTTATTCTCTTTATATATATTTATAGCTTTTTGATAATTTTTTTTAGCTTCAGCTGAATTATTTTTCTTTTTATATATATCACCTATTTTAGTATAATCTTCTGC
>JALWNF010000101.1 GCA_026995985.1 Campylobacteraceae bacterium | reverse complement strand
GAGAAATCTGTATTTAAACTATAGTATAAATAGACAAGAACAGCTAACCCTGCTCCAATATAAGTTACAGCTTGAATAATATCTGAAAAGATAACCGACTTTACCCCTCCAAAGTATGTATACCCTAAAGCTCCTATAACAAGAATAGCTATAGAGATAGCTATATGAGTAGCATAAATATCTGAAAAGAGTATCATTGAGATAGCCAAAGCTCCAATATAGAGTCTAGCCCCACTTGCAAATAACCTACCAACTAAAAACATAACTCCTGCATAACGCTTAGAGGTCTCACCATAACGATGCTCCAGATATTCATATACAGTAATAGCCCGTATCTCATAAAATTTAGGAACTAAGACTTTAGATACAAAAACAACTGCTAAAAAAGCTGAAAGGTAAAAACCTAAAAATGTTAAATCTTTTTTATATGAGTACTCTGGTCCACCCAAAAAGGTAGCTGCTGATTGAGAAGTAGCCAACACAGAGATAGCAACAGCAAACATTGGTATAGTGTTACCACCTGTAAAGTAATCTCTGGAGGTTTTGACCTTCGTTTTACTAAGTAGAATAGTTGTTAAAATTAGAACTAAAAAATAGGAAAAAAATACTATCCAGTCCAATGTAGAAAAACTTGATTGCATTATCTGCCTTTTGCAATTTTTATGATTATATCTAAAGAGGACTTCAAAATTAAACAGAGAGTAGTCTTTTATATATAACTATGTCAAATATTGTTATTATGGTCTTTAGAGAATGTTACTTGAATTTACATCTTTTAGCCAATATAATTTTATTGAAATATATCCCTAAATTAAAAACTGTATAAATAGATATAATTTAGTTTAATATTTAGGGAAAAATATGAAACCATTACTCTTTATTACAGTTTTATTTATATGTAACAAAATACTATATGCTAAAATAGATGAAAAAGACAATAAATATAAAAAGAAAATAGTAGCCAAACAGAAAATTCAATGTAATATGACTATTAAATATAAAAAACGTCCTAAAAAAGCTGATAAATTTGTAGATATTTTTACTAAAGGAATTTTCTATGGTCGCTTTAGAACCAATAACTTTTTTTACGATAAAGATTCTCCAACCTATAATATAGGAGGAAGTCTTATCTTTAAATCAGGACGATATAATGGTTTTTCTTTTACAACATCTCTTTATAGCTCTCAAAGTATTAAAGGGTCTAAAGTAGATGGATTAACAACTTCTGCTCAAAATTACCTCTCTTTTAAAAAGCATAGAGTAGAGCTAAAACTTGGACGTTTTTTAGTAGAGACTTTTATGCTACAGTCACATGATGGAAAAATGATACCAAATGCTTTTCAAGGAGTACATCTACGCATAGGTACTATACCAAAAACAAATATTATACTTGCATATTTAAATAAACAAAAGTTACGTGATAGAGAACAATTCAATAGTGTTTTTTTTAATAATCAAGATAAGGCGATGCTTCAAAGTTTAACAAACTCAAAAGAGATTAAAGATAGACTTATTGTATTTGAAACCAAAAATAGAAGTATTAAAAATACGCAATTACGACTAGGATATACTACTGTACCTAACCTTATCTCTTCAGTAGTAGCTGAAGCTTCTTATAAGTTTAAGCTAGATGATAATTTAAAGATTAAACCATCTATACGATATATGCAACAGTTTGATAATGGAGCAGGAGCTATTAGTGGAGCTAGTCTAAAAAATGATACTAGAGGATACAAAGATGCTAAATCACTTGAGAGTAGTCTAATAGCAGGAAGATTAGATTTTATTTTTGACTCATCAAGCCTACGTTTAGGTTACTCTAAAGTAGAAGATAAAGGAGACATTGTTGCTCCTTGGCACGGTCTACCAACAGCAGGATACACAAGACCCATGTCAGGAATGAATTGGTATGCAAATAGTGAAACATTTATGATTCGAGTAGATTATGATTTTCCTGAAAATAGTTTTTTTGAGGGATTACATCTTATGAGTCGTTATGCCATAAATAATTTTGACGACAAAAAACCAGCTGTTCCTTCAGATAGTAATGTCTTTACATTTGATTTAATTAAACGTTCTAAAGATAACCCTAACCTGTTCTTAAAACTACGCTCTATGATACTTACAGAAGACCATAAAGTTGCTAATGTTGATGGTACTTTCAAAAAAGACCCTAGCTATAAAGAGTTACGTTTAGAGATGGACTATCTTTTTTAATCCTAGATTGGCTATTATGCGAAAAAAGGATTTTTTATGAAAAAAATTTTATTTTTTATATCTTTATTTATCCCTTTTGCTCTATTTTTAACTTTTCATGATAAAGGAAATGAGTACCTAAAACCATATCTCTCTACCTATTTAAAGTCTAAAGCAAAAAATAGAATAGATATAGAGGTGGTACACCTTAAAATCGATAATGGTTATGTTGAGCTTACAGCTAAGATTAACAAATTTAGTACTCTAAATGCCTATGGAGATTATAATGTATTAGATAAAACTCTTAATTTGAAATATAATTTAAAATCAAATGGATTTAAAAGCAAAGAGTTCTCTTTTGATAATAAAATAGATATTAATGGAACACTCAAAGGTCTCTTCAATAACTTAGATGTCACAGGAGATGGTATTGCCTTTGACTCTAAACTCAACTATAACCTTAAAATAGAAGATGAGTTGGTTAAAAATATAAAAATACACCTCATAAGAGCTGACATAGCTCAACTTCTTCTACTAACAGCACAACCAGATTACGCAAAAGGGAAGATAGATGTAGATATAGATATTCCAGTTTTAGAGGGTAATCAAACAGTAGGAGAAGCACATATTGTACTATATGAGACAAAACTTAATGAAAAAGTTTTAAAAAAAGAGTTTAAGATAGAGCTACCTAAAAATACTACAGTTATAGCTAATATTAATTCGACCATACAAACCAATTTAGTAAAATTCAATGCAGATATCAACTCCAATCTATTAACTCTTAAACTAAATAATGCCCACTATAACTTAAAAGAGAAAGAGCTAGTTGCAAACTATAATCTCTTAGTTCCAAAACTATCTAAATTTAATAGATTAGTAGGTAAAAACCTACAAGGTAAGATGAGTGTAAATGGAGAGATTAAAGCAGATAAAAAGCTCTATTTACGAGGAAAAACTACTAGTTTTGATGGTATAATTGACTTTACGCTTCAAGATAAACAGCTCACTTCTACTATTAAAGAGGTTTCAGTACAAAAGATTATGCACACTCTATCATATCCTCAAATCTTTAAAGCCTATATTATTGGTAATTTTGACTACAACTTAGCAACAGAACAAGGAAACTTACACTCTAAACTCAATAAAGCCCAACTTCTACCTAATAGCTTAACTGACTTAGTAAAACAGATAAGAGGAATTGACTTAACAAAAGAGCGTTATAGTGAAACTTTGTTCAATGCCAAACTCAACAAAGCTCTAATTGATTTTAATTTTAATACAAAAAGTAGAACTGTTAATCTTGCTATTCCAAGTGGTAAAATTAATAAAACTACCAATACTATTAATGCAAAATATAAACTAACTATAGAGGATAAAGATATTGAAGGGAAGATTAAAGGTAGTATCTCAAAGCCAAAAGTAACTATTGATGGTTCTAAGTTTATAAAAGAGCGTATTCTTGATAGAGTTAAAGATGAAATAGGGACTAAACGTTTAGAAGAGTTAGGAATTGGCAAAAAAGAGACAGAAGCAATTAAAAATATACTAGATAATTTGTTTAAATAGTGAAGATAAAGATGAGCATAAAAGCTCATCTTAATAAAATAAAAAGCAACTCTTATGCAGGTACTACAGAGACTCTCTTTTTTCCACGTGAAATATTACTAAACTTAACAATACCCTCAATTGTTGCATAGATAGTGTGGTCTTTACCCATTCCAACACCTGTACCAGCGTGAACTTTAGTCCCTCTTTGTCTAATAATAATATTACCAGGAATTACCTTTTCTCCACCATATTTTTTAACACCTAGTCTACGACCAGCTGAATCACGATTGTTTTGTGTAGAACCTTGACCTTTCTTGTGTGCCATACTTTTGCTCCTTTATTTATGCTATAGATGTAATTCTAACTCTTGTGAAGTCTCTTCTGAAACCTCTTTTAAGCTTAGAATCTTTTCTTCTTCTTTTTTTATAGATGACAACTTTTTTGTCTCTACCTTCGTTAATAACCTCACCTTTAACAACTGCACCCTCTACAAAAGGAGTACCTATAGTTAAATCACCGTTATCTAGTGCAAGAACCTCTTTAAACTCTACTGCTGATTTTGGCTCAAGACTCATTTTGTCAAAACAGATGATATCACCCTCTTGAACTTTGAATTGTTGACCACTTGCTTTAATGATTGCGTACATTGCAAACCCTTCATTAATAATTGTTACAAAGAAGCCAATGGACTCCCCTGTTTTTAAAAAGTTTGAGATTATACCCAAAACTGTTTTAATTTACTTTTAAAGATAGATAAGAGAGTTGGATTTTAGGTAAAAATAGAGACTATACCTTTCCAAATATTCACAAAAAATTGTAAAACCTTGTCCCAAATTCCAACTTTCTCTTCTGTAGAGTTATCTACTTTTTTTTTAAACTTTCGGCTGTTTTATTTATCTCATCAACAACTTTAGACTCATTTATATCAACTTTTTTACTAGAGCTATCATTAACTAAATCATCAAGTGTAGAGAGATTTGAAAAGGCTGTTCCTGTTGCTCCTCCAAACATATTTTTATCTAATGTTACGTGACAATCTATACACTTTTGTAGATTGTTATGCTGTTTTACTTTTGAAGCTGTCACTTTTTTAATATCGTGACAATCCCAACAGTCTTGTCCACAACCAGAACCCATATCTATCTTCTCCATCTCCTCTTGGGTATGGCAGGTTTTACAAGTAACTAAAATGGCATGGTCTTTGTCCATTTTTCCATCTTTATTAATTAGTTTAGGGTGACACATTACACAGTCACC
>JALWNF010000100.1 GCA_026995985.1 Campylobacteraceae bacterium | reverse complement strand
GACCCCCTACGACCAATCTTAATAGCATCTCCCATCTTCTCTTCACAAGTAGGTTCAGCAATAATGCAGTAATCAGGTAGTAAATCTATCTCTTTTAGATGTTTTAAGACTATCTTTGTTCCATAAGTTCCATCACCCTCCTCATCAGAGGTAAGAAGAAGTGAGATACGACCTGAAAACCCATTGCTCATATCTCGCACAGCTTGAACAAAAGCAGCTACACCAGACTTCATATCTTGGGTTCCTCTAGCATATATGAAACCATCTTTTACCATCGGAACAAAGGGGTTGGTCTCCCACCCATCACCTGCTGGAACAACATCTACATGACCTGCAAAACAGAGGTGTTTTCCCTCTTTAAATTTTTTGGTTAAAAATAGATTTTTTACTCCACCTTCGTTTATCCATGTTGCTTCAAAATCTGATAAATAATTTTCTATATATTTTAGCAACCCACCATCATTAGGAGTTATTGACTCTACTGCGAGTATTTTTAAAAATAAATCTATAACATCTAATCTTTTTTCCATATATTATCACCTATATTTTAATCAAAGAACAATATCTAAAAGTAACTTATATAAGCAAAAGATAAAGTAATAGACTATAGAATATAGTTAATATATCAATTTTAAAAATATATAAATAATATACGGAGCATACAATTAAATATCTATTTTTAACTTTTTTACTAACTTCATATTTATGGTCTATCTCTAAAAAAGATAAAATCATATTAGCCTCACTATATCCCTATACAGTAAAGGGAATTACATATTACCCACATAAAGTCTCTGTAGGTCAAACTAAAGAGGTAAAAGCCTCTTGGTATGGAGAGTATTTTCATGGTAGAAAAACAGCCAATGGAGAGATTTATGATATGTATGGCTATACAGCTGCACATAAGACCTATCCACTAGGAACTGTTTTGCTAGTTACTAATCCTAAAAATGGTAAATCTTTAAGAGTTAGAATAAATGATAGAGGTCCATTTTGGAATGATAGAGAATTAGATTTATCAATGGGTGCAGCTGAGTATTTAGGAATAAAAGAGCAAGGTGTTGCTAAAGTAAATATTAGAGTTATTGCTGTTCCTGATATTGCTAACTCTTATGTTCCTATAGAAGGGAAAGCTCCTCTTCACCCAGACTACAATGTAGGCTATAGTGCAACTAGTTACTTCTCTATTGGTGAGTCAACTAAAAATATTCCTATTGAGATAGGGACATTTAAAAAGAGAAAAGAGGCTCAAAAATATTTAAAGAAATTAAAAAAATATCTACCTAAAGCCTATATTGTTGAAAAAGATTATAACTATAAAATTAAATTTTTACTTGTTGCAGATGAGAATATTGCATTAAAAAAGCTTAAAAAATTAAAGAAGAAAGGTCTAATTACAGGCTATGGCTTATGCTGGACTTATGAGTAGCTATTTATAAATACTAAAATGGAAAATCTAAAATGATAAAAAAAAGAAGTTCATTTAAAATATTTTTAGCTGTACAACATGCTCTCTTTTTAAGAGAGCTAAGTATGCGTTTCTCATCTGGTCGTATGGGAATGTTTTGGACCTTTTTTGAACCATTTTTTCAGATTTTCATTTTTGTTCTTATTAAAATGGCTCTCTTTGGCTCAAGTGAAAACAGTTTTGACTTTGCTGTCTTTTTAGCACTAAACTTTACAGCATTTAATATGTTTAAAAATATAGTTATTAAGTCTACAGCCTCATTTAAAGCAAACAAAGCTCTCTTTCTCTATAAACAGGTAAAGCCTATAGATACCATTATTGCACGAACTATGGTTGAAGTATTTATTACCTCTATTATTATTTTAATTTTTCTCTTTTTAGGGTTCTATTTTGATTTTGATATGCAGGTTGAAGATTTAACTATGGTTAGTTTAGGCTTTTTATGGCTTATTGTTTTTGCTTTTGCTTTTTCTTTGGTTGTTGCAGTAGTAAATGCTTTTATAGATAGTATAGGTAAACTCCTCGGTTTTTTAATGACAGGACTGATGTTTGCCTCAGCTGTTTTTTATAGTATGAATAGACTACCAATAGAGGTACAAAATTTACTAATGTATAATCCTGTAGCTAACTTTATGGAGATGATTCATGGTTACTACTTTGAGACATTAGACGATAGACTTGTCTCATATAACTATATATTTCTTTGGACTATTATTTTACTATATATGGGGCTTTGGCTATATATAAAGCTTGAAAAGAGAATTATTTCGATATGATAAAACTAGATAGAGTTACAAAGTATTTTAGAACTAAAACAGGGAAAAAGTATATCTTAAAAGATGTCTCAATGGTAATACCATCTGATAAAAATATTGGTATTTTAGGTCGAAACGGTACAGGTAAATCGACCATTATGAGAATGTTAGGTCAAATTGAGTTCCCAAACAGAGGAAAGATTACCTCAGACAAAAGCTTCTCTTGGCCACTAGGACTTAGTGGTGGATTTGTTGGAAATATGACAGGAAGAGCAAATGTCAAGTTTGTATGTAGACTCTATGGCAAATCAAAAAAAGAGATAGATGAAATTATAAACTATGTTAAAGATTTTTCAGAGTTAAATGACTATTTTGATATGCCAATAAAGACATACTCTTCAGGTATGAAGTCAAGACTTAGTTTTGGACTTAGTCTATCTTTTGATTTTGACTATCTGCTTATAGATGAGACTCTTTCTGTTGGAGATGCAAACTTTAGAAAAAAATCAAAAATGGCTCTAATGAAAAAGATTGAAAACTGTCATGTTCTCTTAGTCTCTCATGATATGGGGACACTTAGAGATATATGTGATGTAGGAATTGTTGTAAATAATGGTAAAATACACTACTTTGATGATATTAATAGAGCAATAGATGAGTATGCTTCTATTAATAAATAATATAACAAAGGTAAATATGCAGAAGATTATATTTATATCTATTATTCTATATACTGGCTGTACAAAACAAGTAACTATTAGTAATACTTCTCAACTCTCTTGTACCCAAGAGGCTAAACCTAAAAGTTTACAATTTTTAGAACAGCAATATCGTTGTACAAGTCAAAATTAAGGAGACTATTTTGCGTTTTATCTCTATCTTTTTTAAACTCATATTTATATTTCTACTTGGATATAGTATCTACTATATATTTTTTATAGAGACAGAGAAGTACTCATCTAGTAGTGTTGTTATGATTAAAGATTTATCTCAAAAACAGTCTACCTCTCCATTAGGTGCTTTACTTCTTTCATCTGGTTCAAAATCTATGACAGATGCTAAACTGCTTGAGGTCTATATTAAGTCTTATGATATGTTTGATATTTTAGATAGAGAGTTTAATCTTACAGACTACTATAGAAGTGATAATATTGATTTTCTTCATCGTCTCTCAGACTCTGCTTTTTTACCATCATCTCTTTTTAATATGCAAAATCTTTTAGCCAAATACAATAATGATTTGTCTGTTGTGTATGATGAACCTTCTGCTACAATCAATATAACATTTGCTCATGCCGATGCAAAAATAGCAAAACAGATTGTAGAGCGAATTATTGAACACTCTTCTAAAACACTTAACACTTTTGAAAAGAAAAATACAGAGGTAGTTTTAAAATTTTTAGAGAAACAGGAGCGTCAGAAACATAAACTCTTTATTGAATCACTAGAAGAGCTATTGGCTTATCAAAACAAAAATAGAACCATTGACCCAAAAGTAGATATAGAGGTTAAAAACAAAATCTTAGCAGGTCTTGAGAGTGAGCTAATACAGAAAAATGTAGAGTACAATGCAAAAGCACAATATCTAAATAAAAAATCAGCCCAGATGAAGCTTCTTCGTGGAAATATAGAGTATATAAAAAGAAGTATTCGTAAAATAAAATCTGAAATTACAGGAAACAGAGGTAAAAAAGAGCTTAATGCAAATATGTCTGACTTTACTCTTCTAAAGAGTAAAATGGAGTTTAATAAAGAGCTATATGTTCAAACATTAATGAAACTAGAGGAGACAAAGGTACTAATTAGCCAAAATGCTAAAAATCTTATTGTTGTAACTAAACCAAGAGTAGCAGATAGCTATAGTAGTCCAAATAAAATAAAAGATAGTATCTCTGTTTTAATAATTTTAAGCTTTCTATATGGAGTTATAAGCCTAATTATTACTATTATACGAGACCACAAGGATTGATAATGAAAAAAAATATACTAATATCTCTACTACTATTACTTGCTACTAAAATATGGGCTGTTGATATTGCAATTGGACAACAAAATAGCGATAGAAGCCAGTTAGAAAATAGCAATACTCAAGCCTACTTTGGAGAAGAGATTTTTAAGGGAAATTTTAAAGAGAATCAACAGTTTAGATATAACCCTAACTATATTTTAAATATTGGTGATGTTATATCTGTAAAGATGTGGGGAGCTTATGAGTTCTCTTCTGAACTCTCTATTGATAAACAGGGGAACATATTTATTCCCAAAGTAGGAGAGGTTCATCTTTTGGGACTTCCAAATAGTAAGCTAAAGAGCAAAATCCAATCTGCTGTCAAAAGAGTTTTCAATGACAATGTCTATGTCTATGCAGACTTAAAGCAGTATCAACCAATTTCAGTTTTTGTATCTGGTGCTGTAAAAAAAATAGGACTCTACAAAGGACTCTCTACCGATTCAATTTTACAATTTATTGATAAAGCTGGTGGAATTATTCGTGGGCAAGGCTCTTATAGAAATATTGATATTTTACGAAATAAGCAGATTATTAAAAGTATTGATTTATACAGCTTCCTTCTTAATGGTCAAATAGATATGTTCCAATTTAGAAATGGGGATGTTATTTTAGTAAACCCTGTTCGTAACTTTATTGAGGTAAGTGGAGATGTCAATCGCCCATATATCTTTGAACTACTCTCTGACTCAACATCTGTTCAAGAGGTTATGCACTTTATTATGCCTAAACCAACAGCTAACCGTTTTATGGTAACAAAGTGGGAAAACAATCAAGAGATAACCAACGAGTACCCACTAAATCAAGCAA
>JALWNF010000099.1 GCA_026995985.1 Campylobacteraceae bacterium | reverse complement strand
GTTAAAGACCACTTAAAAACTCTAGGAACTCTCTTGACTTAAACTATTAAGTCGTACCCTTTGTTCTTGGACGCGTATTATAGGAGATTTTCTTTTGCTTGTCAAGGATTTTTCAAAAGTTTTTTAAAAAAAATTAATTATTTTATTTTTGATACATTTTTAACTAATTATATCTTGTTAGCTATAGTATCTCTTCACCTACAATAAAGGCATATCCTGTTTGGGCTAAAATCTTAATAGTAAAGCTATCATCACTGTTAACTACACCATCATTATTAATATCTGTAGACATTTCAAATTTTAATCTACAATCTTTATTCATTATTTTAGAAAAATTAGCACTACTATAACTTGCAACTTGATGATGTGGTCTCCCTAAATAGTCAAAAGCTATATGTTGAACTTGATTACACCCACCATATTTTTTAATATCTTTAATACCAAATTTTTTACCTAAAAGTACAGTAGGACTCTCATCATCTTGTAGAGAGTTACAAGTATTAAATGAATATAGATATTTTCCATCTACTGGATTAATAGCTGACTCACTCTTATCAATAAAACCATCCATATCTCTATCGGAGCCTACTCGATAGTAATACTCATTAGTACCACTACATTTACCATATTCAAATCTCCAATAGGCTTTTTGCCACTTAGTATCATTATCACTTCTATGCTTATTATCTCTCAAAGCTAACTGTTGAGTTAGCCGTATATGAGAGAGTATAGTCTCAGCAGCCTCCTGCTTTAAATCTCTATCCATACGTCCCATAGCTAAAGAGGATAAAATACCTAAAACAACAATAACAAAAATAAGTTCAATCATAGTAAATGCAGATTTATTTTTCAAAAGAATAACCTTAGTATATTTTTATTTAAAAAATTATACTATAGTTTTAAGAAATTTTTAATTAAATAACTATCTACTTGCTATAAATTTTAAAGAGATAGAGTTTACACAGTGACGAGTATTTTTATTTGTCATACCTTCACCTCTAAAAACATGACCTAAGTGTCCACCACAGTTGGCACATACTATCTCTACCCGTCTACCATCAGCATCGGGTACCTCTTTGACTGCACCCTCTATAGTATCATCAAAGCTAGGCCAACCTGTACCTGAATCAAATTTTGCATCAGAAGAGAATAGCTCTGCATTACATTGACGACAAGTATACATACCACTCTCTTTATGATTCCAAAACTCTCCTGTAAATGGTCGTTCTGTACCTTTATTTATAATAACTCTTCTCTCTTCTTCTGTTAATTTATTATATGCCATATCTTCTCCTTATTTAGAAAGTACCCAATGGGGTCTAATAAAGTGGCAAGTATACCCATTTGGATAGCGTTGTAAGTAGTCTTGGTGTTCTGGTTCTGCCTCCCAAAATTCACTTGCTTTAGTCACAGATGTAACTACTTTATTGGGCCACACTCCACTAGAGTCTATATCTTTAATAGTCTGTAAAGCCACTTCTCTTTGCTCATCTGTAACATAAAAAATCTCTGAACGATAAGACCTTCCTATGTCATTACCTTGTCTATCTGGAGTAGTAGGGTCGTGTATCTGAAAAAAGAACTCTAACAGCTTTCTATAACTTATTTTTAATGGGTCAAAGAGTATCTCAACAGCCTCTGCATGGTCTCCATGGTTACGGTAGGTTGCATTTGGTACTTCACCACCTGTATAACCCACTCTTGTACTAACTACACCTGGAAGTTTACGAATAAGCTCTTGCATACCCCAAAAACATCCACCTGCTAAAATTGCTTTCTCATACTGCATTGTATTACCTTATTGAATTTAAAAAAGAAGAGGAATAAAAAGAAGTTCTCTTAAAACCCAAATAGGCTTTAAGAGGCTAAAAGCATAAAGAGTATTAAATCTTTTCTGCTTTTTGAACATCATATAAGATGTCATCCATAGGGTGACGATACATAGGCATTGCAAGACGTTTTTCATCAAGTACGTGACCGATAAATCCTATTGAACGACCTACAATGAAGAATGCATTAAGTGTTCCACTCTCAATAAACTCATCTATCTCTTCTTCTGAGTAACCTAAAGCTCTCCACATATCTACCATAAGAATACCAATAGTACCATCAACATTAAGAATTAGGTTCTCTTTCTTACTTGTAGTAAGTGCCTCAACTGTTCTTGCATAATCAAGTAGTGGAGTTGAAGGGAAATGCTCTGCTGCATAGTTCATAAGTCCTGTAACTCTTAGGTCAGGGTTTTTAAGAGACTTAATTCTGTGACCAATACCAGGAATTGGTATACCTTGTTTCTTCATATATTTTAAGAACTCTGCTGGTGTAAGCTTATTATCATCTGCATACTTAAAGTATTTAGCAGCACCATCAATCGCTCCACCAAATCTAGGTCCAATAGTAAGAAGTCCTGTTACCAATGCTTCAACAACACTCTTACCTGCACGTGCAGTTACTTTTGCATTATGAGCTCCTGAAACTGCTGGACCATGGTCTGCTACTGTCTTTAAAACTGTCTCAATAAAGTCTGTAGCCCATTTTGGATACTGTTTTTTAAACCATAATAGAGAGATAACATCACCTATACCTTTACCTGTATCAGGTGTTGCAACAGATGAGATTGGGAACCCTGCGTAAGTTGCCTCTTCTCCTCTATCATCAGAGATAGTACATATAAACTGCTTAGGTCTTCTTACTTTTGGTAGAGTATTGATTTCAGGCTCTGGAATATCTTGAATAATACCCTCAGCATGTAGTTTATGGTAAACTGATGCAATCATTTCAGGTAGGTCATTAAATGAGTTAGGTACATGAATACCTGCTTCTCTCATTGCATTATTTTTATACTCTGCTGTCTCCATCTCACCATTTGCAGAAGCTCCTGCATGACCAAACTGAACACCGCTATCATAGTACTTAGCAATAGTACCAATACACCAAGCAATAATTGGCTTTTTAATCTTACCTGACTTAACAGCTTCAATTACTTTGTACTCCTCTGTACCACCAACTTCTCCAAGTAAAATCATATATTTTACATCTGGATTAGCTTCCATTCTAAGAAGATTATCAATAAATACAGAACCAACAAATCGGTCTCCACCAATTGCTACACCCTCTGCAATACCATCAGCATTAATCGCAATAATGTTAGAGAGCTCATTAAAAAGACCACCTGAACGTGTTACAAGACCACATGAACCAGCTCTATGAAGTTTAGAGTTAATAATATTATCAATTGTCCCACCAATATTAGCAATCTTAAATGCACCAGGAGCAATAGCACCAACAGTAGCAGGACCAATTACAGTAACACCTAAACTTCTTGCTTTTGCATTCATAGTACGTGCTAATCTCTCAGGAATACCCTCAGCAGTAATCATAATAGTCTTAAACCCACCAATCTCAAGAGCATCCATAGTTACATTGTAAGCTGTTCTAAATGATGCAAAGTTTAAAAGTACATCTGCTTGTGGTTGAGCAGCTTTTGCCTCTGCTGTACTTTTATAAAGAGGAATCATTATCTCATCAGCACCATAGAAGAACTTCTCAAACTTATTTGAGCTAGTTGGTGCAACAATAGCAGCAACTGAAGGCTTCTCTCTTTTAATAGTATAGTCATAGTCTAACATTCTTTGGATAGCCGTTTTGTTGTTATTCCAAAAAATTGCTTGTGTATCTTTAGTAAATAATTTTGACATATCTCTTCTCCCTACTTCTCTTCTAGTGCCATACGTACAATATCTGTTAAGTGTGTCTCTGGTCCATATACTTCAATATAAAGACCCAATCTGTCGGCTGCTTCTTTAATATCTTTAAGACCCTTTTCATAGTTTGGTCCACCACGTCTTACATAGATTTTAATACCTACCTCTTTCATCTTATCAGCATAGTTCTCAAATGCTTGTATAATTCCTGTAAATGTCTTAGCTACATCGGTAAAGTTAGCAATAGCTCCACCAATAATTAAAATCTTATCACGACCTTGTGGGTCTTTCTCTCTTGTCATTAAATCAAGAATTGTCTCCGCATAGAACTTAGTCTCACCTGTAGTTGGACCACCACTATACTCACCATAGTTAGCAAGGTCATCAATACCTGCCATATCAGCAATAGTATCAGCATAAACAACAGAAGCACCACCACCAGCAACCATAGTCCAAATTCTAGCCTCTGGCTTAAGAAGTGTTAACTTAAGTGATGCACCTGTTTTTGCATCTGCCTCTTCAATAGCCAATACTTCAGGAGATTTCTCTTCCATACCAAATGCAGTTGGAAACTCAACATCACCCCACTCTGAAGCCATCATAAATCCAGCAGTATCATCAAGTTTAGCAACCATATCAAGGAGTTCTACTTTGTTACCTTGAAGAACAAAAGGGTTAATCTCTAAATATGCAAAGTTTAAATCACGATAGGCTTTAAAGAATCCAATAGCAAACTTTGCAAAATTCTCTTTGTCACCTTCTGCAACATCAGCAGGAACATTCTCTCTAATTTTTTGAGCTATCTCCTCTTCTGTCTCGGTAATTTTAAAGGAAACCTCTGTTACCTTCTCATCCCAACCCTCTTCGACTTCCATTCCACCTTCAGCAGACATATAAAGCACATCATCATCACCAACACAAGTAGCTGAAATGTAGTACTCCTCCTCTTGTGTATGTGGAGTAAATGGCTCAACAATAAAGTGTGTTAACATATCAACTGAAGGTTCACCTTTTGGTGTGTCACCATCAAAAGAGAAGTAAACCTCTTGTTTTGTTGAACTCTTCTCATCAATCCACTGGGCTGCTTTTTCAAGAGTTACATCACCTGGTTTTTGGTCTTTAAAAAGAACTAAACCATTTTTTCCTCTTTTCCCAAAAAGCATATCGGGTTTTACTACCAAAGGTTTTTCGGCTAACCATTTTTTCTCTTTTGCAGCCTCTTTTAATTGATCTCCACTTTGAACTAATACCGTCTCATAAGAATAAGTAAAATCTGGAAAGTACTTATCCCAATGTCTAGCTAAAATTGACTTTGCGTCATATTCTCTAATCGCTTTTTGAGCCATC
>JALWNF010000098.1 GCA_026995985.1 Campylobacteraceae bacterium | reverse complement strand
GTCCAATATTGTAGTTAACATTTTGTCTATCTTGAACTTTACAAGTTAAGTAGTTCCATCTAACAACTTGACTATCAACATAGAGTGAAGTATATATCTCACCATCTGTTTTCCATTTTGGTCCATACTGGTTATGTAGTGGTCCTAAGCCCAACTCTGCTTGACAGTGCATAGCTTTTTTCATATCTAAGATAGGAATACCATAAGGGTCTTTCCCTGCGAATGTATGATTTTTAATTAGCTCTTGAATCTTCTCCCAACTATATACAGTTGCGTGAGTATCAAGTTTACCACAAACTACAATATATTTACCATCAGGAGAGACATCTACACCGTGTGGAGATTTTGGCTCAGGAATTAAGAAGAGAGCATCATTTTTAACTGCAACATCAATAGGCACAACTCTGTGACCATTAATAATTTTTACATTTTTATCATCTTTTGCAAGTTCGGCTAACTTCTTCCAGTTATATATATGTAAAAAGTCAGTATCGTTACGGCTCATTCCTGCTTCAAATGGTGGAAGACCTTTTTCTATACCTCCTGTATACATCTCTGAGTTAAAGCTGTTTGTAAAGCCCCAACCAAAACTCGCCTCTTTTCCAGCATCACTCAAATCTTGCATATATGGTGGCATCTCAATTGTAAATGATTGGTTAGTATCTATTCGTCCAATTTTTGGGTCAAATTTCCATATAGTAACACCACCACGGTAGCTCTCTTTGTACTCCTCTATTGGGTGGTAGTTGTTATCTAATGGTGCACCATATTGACAAGCCTCTAAAATATATTCAGAGTTTGGTGTAAAAAATGCTCCACCATGGTCAGATTTAAATACTGGGTTTACAACAATCTGTTTTGTTACAAAGTCACTTAAGTCAATAACTGCTAATCTTGGGTTTGCTTTGTCGTTGATTACAAGCCACTTACCATCATACTTTCCATCTGTTTCCGATAGTGCTGGGTGGTGAGTATCACCCCAAGTAATTTTTTTACCTCTAATGTCTCCTTGAGCGAGAATCTTTTTAGTATCATCATCATAACCCCACCCCTGCCAAGGCTCAGGTGTAAATACTCCAATAAATTTCAAGATTCTCATAGATGGAACGCCATATACCATAATTTGCCCAGATTGACCACCTGAACTAAATACAACATACTTATCACGTCCACCACTAGGTGTGTAAGTCTTAGCAGCTGCTAGTAAATCCTGTTGGGTAAGATGTCTCTCTTTCATTACCTTTTCAAGCTCACTACTAGCATTGCTAAACGTAACACCAATTGCCAAAATGGTTGTAATAGATAAAAAGTTTTTTAATATTGGTTGCATTGTAATATCTCCTATTGTTTTAAAAACTAAAAAAGACGATTAACTGCTAACTTTAAAATTTATAGATTGTTCTCTTAATACTTTTTTAACACTTCTAAGATACAATCTCTTATTATCTTTAAAGATAACTATTAAACGTCACTTTATCGATTGGTAAGTTAGTGTTAAACCAAAAGATAAATATAAGTTACATATTGATGGAATATTGTCTCTATTCCATCTTTAGAGTGTTCTCTCTAAACATTCTAAAGGTGAAATAGTTTTTTTTGTGCATTCTACATATATTATTAAAAGTTATTATTGACATAAATCAATATAATAGCTCTTATTTGTAAAAAGTAGATAGTTTTTGAACTTTTTTTAAGTCTAAAAAAAACTCTCTTTTAAAAGATGGGTTTTTTAATAAAAAGTTAGGGTGATAGGTAGGAACAATACTATAGCTATCTTTTTTAATTACTGTGCCTCTTATCTCTTTTAAAGCTGTAAAATCATTAGTTAAGTAGTGGTAAGCTCTCTCTCCTAGAGTAACAATAACCTTAGGTTCTACTAACTCAATCTCTTTAAAAAGATAGGCTTTACAGGTATAAAACTCACTCTTATGAACCTTTTTAGTGAGTAGAGGGTGACACTTTAGTAGATTGGTAATGTAGACCTGCTCTCTTGAGAGGTTTAAGACCTTTTCTATTATAGTTGTTAGTATCTCTCCACCTCTTCCTAAAAAGATAGCCCCAGTATTATCTTCTATCTCTAATGGTACATCTCCAACAAACATAATCTTAGCTTGTGGATTCCCCTCTCCAAAGACTACATGGTTACGACCTTTACTCAAAGAGCAGAGGTGACAGTTTTGTGCCTGTTTTTTTAAGGCTTGTAGAGAGTTTGGTAGCTCTAAAAACTCTTTCTCTTCATGAGAATATGGATTTTCATCTGTATATTTATAACCTAAGTTTTTTAATTGGTAGAGATGTTTTAGGAGTAGGGCATTATATAGATTTTTCATTAAATCACTTTTTTGCCATCTATCCAAACATTAGTAACCTCTTTTGTATGTAAAATAGTCTGTAGTGCAATACTCTCTAAAGATGAGGGCTTTGCAGGTAGGGTTACTAATGCAAAATCAGCATCTCTTCCTACTTCTATTTTTCCTGAGTTTAGAGAGAAAATATTAGCAGGTACAGAGGTAATAGATGCAATAAAAAGAGAGGCTAACTCTTCAATTGAACCTAGATGATGAAGCATTAACCCAGCTCTTAATTCATCAAAAATATTTAGTGAGTTGTTAGAGCTTAGTCCATCGGTAGCTATGGTAAAGGGAATATTAAGTTCTATTAGCGTTTCAATAGGAAGCCTTCCACACCCAAGTAATCGGTTTGAGCGAGGGCAGTGAGCAATAGAGTGACCCTTTTGTGCTAAATATCTAAGCTCCTCTTCGTTAGCTTGTACTACATGTGCAAAGTGGGTTGGAGTTTCATCAAAACTCTCTATAAACTCATCTATTTTAGTTACAGATTTTGAGCTGTTGAAAAACTTTTGAAAAAAGAGCAAAAACTCACCAGAATCATCTTCTAGCCACTCTCGTTCAGCTTGAGATTCTAAAAAGTGAGCAGTAAGTGGTAGGTCTTCTGTTTTAGCAACATTGACAGCTCGTTTTAGAACTATAGGGTGAACAGAGTAGGGTGCGTGAATGGCAATAGCAGGAGTTACTCCTTTATCTCTATATTTTTTAGACTCATCTAAACGCTCTAAAAAGTTACTGTAGAGCATATCAGCAATAGATGAATTTGAGCCAATAATCTCATTGAAAAAGATAACCTTTTGAGGAGTTTTAGTGCAGACTTCAAGCTCTAAACCAAAAGAGGAGATAGCTCCAAAGGTAGTAATGCCTGATTTCATCATATTTTGACACTCTTGCATCATCATAGAGTTGTCACATGCTCCTATAAGCTCTTCTCTGTTTTTAATAACAGAGTCCAACCATGACATAAAACTACCATATTTTAGGGTTGTTTTGTTTGCAGAGAACTCTAAATGAACATGGGTATTGATAAAACCTGGGTAGAGTACAGAGTTCTCTTTGGTCTCTTCTATGGTTGCATTTGGGTACTTTTTGTGTAGATTTTCTATAGTGTCAATTGCTTGGATTTCTTTATCAAATACTACTGCTAAATTTTTTTGGAATTTACTATTTATATATATATAATTTGGTTTAATAATAGTCATTAGATGTTCCAATTTTTTAGAAAATTATACTACAATAACTATCTACCCAAAGTTAATTTTTAAAATATTTATAAACGTTGGCAATAATGTTTTAGCCTTACGTTATTTGGGGAAAAATAATTAAGACAAAAGAGATAATATGACATTTATAGATTTTCATTGTGATACACCATCTGCTATGTTACAACAGAACCAACCACTTAGGAAAAATAGTCTAAAGATAGATATAGAGAAACTTAAAAATGGTAAAGCAATAGCACAATTTTTTGCTATGTATATTGATAAAGCAAGAAGTGATAGTGTTTATAAATCATGTATTGAAATGTTAGAAAACTTTAAATATGAGTTGAGCTTAAATAGAGAAGATATTGCTCTATGTAGAACATATAGTGATTTAGTAGAAGCACAAAAAGAGAGTAAAATAGGAGCATTTTTAGCAATAGAAGAGGGTGAAGCAATAGAGGGAGACTTAGAGAAATTAAGATATTTTAAAAAAGAGGGTGTTAGTGCTATTACTCTTACATGGAACTATGAGAATGCTTTAGGTTATCCTAATTTTCAATGGAGTTATCAAAATAGAGGTTTAAAAGCTAAAGGATTTGAAGTTATAGAGGTTATGAATGAGATAGGAATGCTCATAGATGTATCTCACTTAAGTGATGCAGGTTTTGAAGATGTTATAACTCATTCAAAAGAACCAATAATTGCTACACACTCAAACTCAAGAGCAGTTACAAATCATACTAGAAACTTAACAGATGAACAGTTTAAAAAATTAGCAGATAACGGAGGAGTAGCAGGATTAGCATTTTCTGTTAATTTTTTAGTTGAAAAGGAGCTTATAGACTCATCACGTTTAGCAAAAGTTGATGATATGTTAGAGCATATAAAACATATACGTAATATTGCTGGAGTAGATGTTATAGCATTGGGTTCAGATTATGATGGTATTATGAACCCTGTTGAGATGAGAGATATATCACAAATCTCTAAACTATCAGATAGACTCTTAAAGAAAGGTTTTAGTTATGATGAGGTAGAGAAGATATTTTTTAGAAATGGATTACGAATTATTGAGGAGGTTTTAGACAAATAGAGTTTACTAATTAGATTTTTTTATTATTCTTTTTTAAAATAGACTATTTTAGTTATAATTAATATTATTATATTAGGAGTCTATTTGGATTTAAAAAAATTTTTATTAGATTATGGAGAGAGAGTTCCTGGATATGATGTTACTGTTATAAATGAGAGAGAGGCAAGAGCTGCTGCTGGTATTTTAGCTACTCTTGGTATGATAGTAATCTTTCTTGGGATTGGATATAACCATATTATTGTTGCTAGAGTTTATTTAGGATTTCTATTTCTTGATTTTACTATAAGAATGATAACTCCTAACTACTCTCCCTCTATGCTGTTAGGAAAATTTATGGTTAGACATCAAAAACCAGAGTATGTAGGTGGGCTACAAAAGCGTTTCTCTTGGACTCTTGGTTGGTTTATCTCATTGCCTATGATGTATTGGTTTGTACTG
>JALWNF010000097.1 GCA_026995985.1 Campylobacteraceae bacterium | reverse complement strand
TTACAACTATTAAACAAGGAAATATATGAAGTGGAATCTTCTAGGTAATATCAATTTATTGATTGTTGATGATGACCCTTTTAATCGGCAACTTGTTATAAATTTGTTGGGAAAAAGAGAAAATATAAATTTTATAGAAGCAGAAAATGGAAAGGAGGCATTAAAGGTTTTAGAAAAACATAATATAGATATGATACTTCTTGATTTGCATATGCCAATAATGGATGGGTATGATACATTAAAATCTATCAAACATGAAGTGAAATATGACCTTATACCTGTGGTTATTGTAACTACAGATGAAGAGGAGATGAATAAGCTATACTCATTAGGAGCAGATGACTTTATATCTAAACCTTTTAAACTATCTGAACTTGAATCAAGAATATATGCACATATAGAGAAATCACAATATAGGAAAAAATATCATGAATTATCACAAAATCAGATTCAAAAAACACTTATAGAGTCTAAAGAGAGAGTATCAGAAGAAACAAAAGAGCTAGATATACAAAAAAGCTATAGTTTAGAGTCTATTGAAAAGAGTCAAAAGAATATTTTTTATTCAATGGCAAAAATATTAGCATCAAAAAATCAAAACTTAGATAATATTAAAATAGTAGCACTACTATCTAAGGCTCTTAGCTTAATTATAGGATACAATAAACAACAAGCTAATACTATTTATTATGCTACTTTAATTCGTGAAATTGGCACTCTCTCTATAGGTCAAAAAGTACCATTATCCTTTAACTTTTCAGATTTAGATAAAGAGACCTATACTACTTCTATATTAACAGGTTATCAACTGTTAAACTCTGCTATAGAGACCAATTTTATTAAAGTAGCAAAAACAGTAATACTACAATCTCAAGAGCACTTTGATGGTTCAGGATTTCCTAAACAGAAAGAGGGAAAAGAGATTCATAATGTAGCCTATATTGTCTCTTTAGTTGAAAGTTTCAATGCACTACTTTCTCAAAAGTCATATTTAAACAATAAACTCCATACACCACAAGAGGTCTATGGAGTTTTAGAGGAGAATATTGCTCAACGGTTTCATCCAAAGATTACAAAGCTTTTTTTGAATCACTTTGAGTATTTTATTGAACTAAGAGAGAAAATAATTAAACAAAATTTAATAGAAAGAGAGTAAAGATATAATGAAAAGTATTATAATAAACGCTTACTCAATAAGCGACTTAACCAATAAGATAAATAAAAATATTACAAAAGATTTTCAACCAACTATAGCATTTATATATACTTCACCTAAATATAATATTCGAAAATTAGTAATAGAACTAAACAACTATCCATTTATAGTTTTTGGTTCAACTACAGCTGGTGAAATTTTTGCAGACAAACAACATGGTGCAAAAGAGAGAGAAGAGAGTATTGTTTGTATGCTTTTAGATATTGACCCTACTGCCATATCTCTAAGACTTTTACAAATAGAAGATGATAGATACTATGAGATAGGTAAACGTGTTGGAGAGTGGGCAAAAGAGCAATACTCTAATCCTGCTATTATAACTGTAACATCTGGGCTTGATTTTGACAATGATGGATACTCTCAGGGTATTGTCTCTACAGGAGTAGAGTATGTTTTTGGAGGAGCTGCTGGAGATGACTTGATTTTAAAAGATACTTTTGTCTTCTCAAAAGAGAACTACTCTTCTCATGGCATTATTGTTTTAGTACTAGATTTAGAGAAGATAGATATTATAGGAACTAGAGCATTTGGCTGGACAGGTATTGGTCAAGAGAGAATTGTAACTAAAGCTGATAAAAATATGGTTTATGAAATAGATGGAAAACCAGCTATTGACTTCTATAAAAAATACCTTAATGTAACCACTGATGATATGCCTCAAACAGGAATAGAGTACCCCTTAGAGGTGCGTCTAAAAGATGGTCAAATTGTCTATAGAGCTATTCTTGATATTGAAGAGAGTAGTGGAGCATTGGTCTTTGCAGGGCATGTTGAAGAGAAATCACGAGTTAGGCTATCTACAGCTAAAGGTAAAGCAATTATTCCTTATGTACAAAGGAGTATTAATGAAACTTTAAATAAACATAAAGGTTTTAAACCAGAAGTGGGACTACTCTTTCCTTGTTGTTCACGAAAACAAGTTTTAGGGGAGTATGCTATTGAAGAGATTGAAGCTATCTATAAAGTTACTCAAGTTCCATTAGTTGGATTTTATGCATATGGAGAGATTGGTGCATTTCCTAATGGTGGAAATGCTTTTCATAATGAGACATTTGTAACAGCACTATTAAGAGAGAGAAGATAATATGTTAGTAGAAAATATAATTAAAGCTATAGAGTTAGCACCAGATTTTAAAGATAAAGAGATTACCATTCAACGTATTCGTGCATTTGAAAATAAGTATCATAAATTAAATAGAAAATATAAAATTACTAATGAAAATAAATTAACCATCTCACACCTTTTAACCAAAGTTAATGCAGAACTAGAGGCATCATTAAGCAATGAAAAACGCTTTATTGCCTCTGTGAGTCACGAGCTAAGAACACCACTAACTGCTATTTTAGGCTATGGTGAACTTCTTAATGATACTGCACTTAACAATAAACAAAAGAGATATTTAGATAGTATGATTCAAAGTTCAAATCATCTACTATCTTTAGTTAGCGACCTACTTGATGTTGCTAAAATCGGAGATAATAAGATTGAAATCTCTCCAAGAGAGGTTGAGTTAGATGATATTTTAAATGATTGTGCCAACCTTATTCGCTCACGTGTAGCAAAAGATGTTGATTTTATTGTAGATATTCCTATGCTTGAGTATACTATTTATGCTGATGATAAAAGAATTAAACAGATTTTCATTAACCTCTTATCTAATGCTGCAAAGTTTACAAAAAAAGGTTCAATCCGTTTCTATGTCAAAAAAATAGAGGAGCTAGAGAACAATAAAGTAAAAATAGTTGCCAATGTAGATGATACAGGAGATGGTATTCCTGATGAAGTTGCAGATAAGCTCTTTAATCCATTCCAATCAACAGATAAAACTCAAGGTACAGGACTAGGACTATATATATCTCAACAGATTTCTAATCTTATGGGTGGGGAGATTACAGTTGAGTCTAAAAAAGGTGTTGGTAGTAGATTTGAAGTAACAATCATTGTTGAAAAAGCAAATAAAAAAGAGATTGGAAAGACACTAAAAGGCTCCAATATTATGATGTTTGCTCATAGAGATACTTTTGTAGAAAAGGTATCTAAAGAATTTTTAAATCTTGGTGTTAATTTTCAAAATTATGATGTTATAAATGGAGATGTTACAGCCTCATTAGTTCAAATGGTAGCATCAGGGCGTTTTTATGATATGGCTATTTTTGACACTGAGATTTTTAAAAATCATACTATGGATATTGCAGGAACATTAAGAGCAATTAACCCAGATATTAAATTAGTTGCATTAGTTGATAGAGAAAATGATATAGACTTCTCTGATTTTGACAAGATGATTAATAAACCTGTTCCTCATCAACGTTTTATTAAATATATTGAAGAGGTATACTCAAAAGAGTTCTTTGAGTCCAATAAAGAGGTAGACTACTCTGGATTAAATATCTTAATTGTTGAAGATGTTGACTTAAATAGAGAGTATGAAAAAGAGATGCTAAATAACTTCTTCTCTATAGATTGTGATACAGCAGAAAATGGATTAATTGCAGTAGAGAAGGTCAAAAACAATACCTATGATGCTGTTTTAATGGATATGCGTATGCCTGTTATGAATGGACTTGAAGCAACAAAGAAAATTAGAGAGTTCGATAAAAAGATTCCTATTATATGTATGTCTGCCAATGTATATAAAGAGGATAAATTAGCAGCTGAAGAGTCTGGTATGAATGACTTTATAGAAAAGCCTTTAGAGAAAAAAGATATAGAAAGCAAACTTATTAAACTACTGAATAATGAGTTTACATCTTTAGAAAAAGACGAAAAGAAGGAGTCAAAAGATAAAGAGAAAGAAGAAGAGCTATCTATAACTGATGCTAAAAGCATGAAAAATATAGCACTTAACCATCTAAAAAATAACTTTAACGATACTGTAGCCAATAAACTATATCAAAAAGCACTCTCTTCTATTAAAACCTATTTTGATAGAGTTGAAAAGAGTGTTGAAAATAAAGATGTCAAAGAGTTAGTAGAGGATTTCCATGCACTTAAAGGTGTATTGTCAAATATTGGTATTAAAGAGTTAGCTAAGTTAGCAGGAGATTTACAAAAAGAGGCAGAAAAGGGTGACTTTATCTCAATTGTTGATGGTAAAAATAGATTAATGAAACATCTATCTCTACTTTTAGAGTCTGTCTCAGAGGAGGCATAGATGAAAGATTTTGAAAGTTTTGAAGATACACTTATTTTAAATGTTGATGATGATGAGTTTAATCAAGAGTTAGCAAGTGCAGTTTTTGATGAGTATGAAAGAATAAATGTACTACAAGCCTATAATGGTGAAGATGCTCTTAAACTTTTAGAGACTGAAGCTATAGATTTGATTTTACTTGATTTAATGATGCCAAAGATGGATGGTTTTGAAACACTAAAGTATCTAAAATCTAATGCAGAGTATAAAGATATTCCTATTGTTATTGTTACATCTAAAGAGGAAGAAAAACGAAAAACCTATCAGATGGGAGCAGATGATTTTATATCTAAACCATTCAACCCTGAAGAGTTAAAACTGCGTGTCTATAATCATCTACGTATTAAAAAATTCTCTGAACTCTTAAATGAAATAGAAGAGGAGGACTCCTCCTCTTCTTCTAATCTATCTCATATAAAAGAGGCTTTAGAGATTGCTATAGGTTCACAAAAAAAGCTTTTAGAGAAGCTTGGGAATATTGCTCATGAAAACTCTCATGAAAAGAGTAATATTGATACTTATGCCTCAAAGAGAATTGGAGAGTATGCTAAAATAATGGCAAAACTCAATGGATTAAGCTCTAAAGAGATTGATAACCTATACTACTCTATGTCTATTTATGATATTGGTCTACTTCGTGTTCCAAAAGAGGATAGAGTAAATCCAAACTCTAAAGCATTT
>JALWNF010000096.1 GCA_026995985.1 Campylobacteraceae bacterium | reverse complement strand
AGTTTTCTTGAACTTCTTATTTTATTTAGGTAGCCATAGATATAAATCTTTAATAGGAGTTTTGGGTGGTAGGCTGGTTGTCCATCTGCTGAATTTAGTGCTGATTTGGTAAATCCTAACTCTACCATATCTAATAGTTCTACATAATCATCTATTGCTCGAACTGGATTATCTTCACTTACATAGTCATCTATACTTGGAGGAAATAGTAGTTGCTGTTTTCTATTCTCTCCTTCTTTATATATATTACTCATCTTATTCTCTTTAAAGCCCTAAATATCGGTGTCTTACTAGTATGATTATAGCATTTTTTCTGTTTGATTTTGATGATTTTATGGGGTTTTGGTAGGCTTTTTGCCTACCTTTTTAAGATTACTTTTAGAAAGTTCTTTCACACTCTCTCCTCGTTGGGAATGCATAAGCTTAATTTAATCAAAATGCAAAACAGAATAGACCTCCGCCTCAATCCCATCTCGCCCTTTCAAAAAGTCCAACTCAGCAATAAAACAAGCCTCTACACAAGTAGCACCAACTTTTCCAATAAGCGAAGATGCAGCTTTTGCTGTTCCCCCTGTGGCTATTAGGTCATCTATAAGTAGAACTCTTGCCTCCTCTTTAGCAAAAGCGTCTATGTGTACCTCTACTTCATCAAAACCATACTCTAGTGAATATTTTTCAGAAACAGTAGTGTAGGGGAGTTTCCCTTTTTTGCGAATAGGTACAAAACCAATTCCTAATCTGTCAGCTAAAATAGAGCCAAAGATAAAACCTCTTGCATCTATACCTGCTACATAGTCTAAGTTATAGCTCTCGTAACGTTTAGTTAAGTGGTTCATAAGTGCCTGAAATGCTTTGGGGTTGTTTAAAAGGGTAGTAATATCTTTAAAAATAATCCCTGGTTTTGGAAAGTCTGGAATATCTCTAATGCTTGATTCTATAATTTCTCTCTCTTCTTTTGTTAATGTTGACATAAGAATCCTTCAATTTTATTTTTTCTGCAAGTATAACCAAAGTCAACCAATATTAAGGGCATTTGGGTAAAATTACGTTTTAAAACAGAGGTCACAAAATATGGCAAAAAAAAGAGTACTTGTAAAGTTTTCTGGTGAAGCGTTAGCTGGTGAGAAGGGGTATGGAATCGATACTCAAATCTTACACTTTATCTCACAAGAGATAAAACTTTTAATTGACAATGGCATTGAAGTTGCTGTTGTTATTGGTGGTGGAAATATTATTCGTGGTGTTACAGCGGCAGCTGATGGTGTTATTAAACGAACCTCTGGTGACTATATGGGTATGTTGGCAACTTGTATTAATGGTATTGCCTTGCAAGAGGCCTTTGAACATGCAGGATTAGATGCACGTTTGCTCTCTGCTATTGATATGCAGGAGATTGGTGAGTCATTTATTGTTCGCCGTGCTAAGCGACATCTCGACAAAGGGCGTGTAGTTGTCTTTGCAGGTGGTACAGGTAACCCATATTTTACTACCGATACAGCAGGAACACTTAGAGCCTCTGAGATTGAGGCAGACTGTATTATAAAAGCTACAAAGGTAGATGGTGTTTATGACAAAGACCCAAATAAGTTTGATGATGCAGTAAAATTGCCAACTCTAACTTATGATGAAGCGTTAGAAGACCATATTAAAGTTATGGACGATACATCTATTGCATTAGCAAAAGAGAATAATCTTCCAATTATTGTCTGTAATATGTTTGAGAAGGGTAACCTTTTAAAGATTGTTGAAGGAAACAGAGACCTCTGTTCTGTAGTAGAATAGAAACTCTTCGGAATCGGAGACTTTAGTCCTAAATAAGATGAGGCTACTAGTTTAATAAAAAATTAATCATAAGGATAAAAATGAAGATTGAAAAGCTAACAGCATTGGCACTTGAAAAGGTAAATTATGATAGATATCTATTAGCAGCAGCTATTGGGAAAAGAGCATCGGCTATTGCTAGTGGAGCAACTCCATTAGTAGATATGGATGTAAAAGTTGATAAATTTACAGATATTGCACTAGTAGAGATTGCAAAAGGTAAAATTGTAGTAAATAACGAAGGGTAATCCTTTGGAGGCTTTATTAAGCAAAGCAAAGAGTATAAAAACTATAGAAGAGGCACAAAAGCTTCTTTTTGACTATCACCCTATACAATCATCACTTTTTCATAAAGCATTAACTCTCGCAAAAGAGGCTCATGCTCATCAAAGAAGAAAGAGTGGTGAACCCTACATTATTCACCCTATTCTTGTTGCTACCATTACAGCTTTAGTCTCAAATGATGAAGCAATGATAATTACAGCTCTTCTACATGATGTAGTTGAAGATACAGATTATAAAATAGAAGAGATAGAAGAGATATTTGGTGAAGATATAGCTTATATGGTTGAGGGGTTAACTAAAATTGATGATATTAGAGAAGAGGAGCTTGTTCCCTCTACTTCTGATAAAAAGCTTATCTCTTCAGCATTAACATTTAGAAAGATGCTGATTTCTTCAATTAAAGATGTACGAGTATTGGTAGTAAAACTCTGTGATAGGCTTCATAATATGATTACTCTTGATGCTCTTCCTAAAGATAAACAACAACGCATTGCTGAAGAGACTATAGTAGTTTATGCACCTATTGCTCATAGACTTGGTATCTCTAAGTTAAAAAATCATTTAGAAGATTTGAGTTTTTATTATATATATCCTGAAGCCTATAAAAAGATAGATAGTTATTTAGAGAGTAATTCTCAAAACTTACAACTTAAACTAAATACTTTTGTAAGTAATATTAAAAAACTTATGAAAGAGTATGGTTTTCATGAGGGAGAATTTGAGGTATTTGGGCGTGTAAAACACTACTACTCTATGTATCAAAAGATGCAGAGAAAAGGTATTGGTGTTGACGAGATTTTAGATTTAATTGCGATTAGAGTATTGGTTAAAGAGGATATAGATTGTTACAAGGTTCTAGGTGCATTACACTTAAATTATAAGCCAATTATCTCACGTTTTAAAGACTATATTACTCTACCAAAAGAGAATGGTTATGCTACTATTCACACTACACTCTTTAACGACGATGGTATTGTTGAGGTACAGATTCGTACTTTTGAGATGCATAAGACAGCAGAGTTTGGAATTGCAGCTCATTGGCGATATAAAGATGGAAGAGAGCATAAAAATAGGGTTAACCTAGACTGGCTAGAGAGTTTACAGTATCAAAATGACTCTATTGAAGAGTTCTACTCTTTAGCAAAGGGAGATTTGTTTGTAGAAGATATTGTGGTTTTCTCTCCCGATGGAGACACCTATACCTTACCTCGTGAATCGGTTGCTTTGGATTTTGCTTATGCTATTCATTCAGAAATTGGAGATAAGGCAGTTGCTGCTTTGGTTAATAAACGTAAAGTATCACTTTTAACAACTCTAAAAAATGGAGATATTGTACGGATTTTAACCGATAAAGAGGCACAAGTTCACTGCTCTTGGTACGATACAGTTATGACTTCAAGAGCAAAAGATGGAATTCGAAGTGCTTGTAATGCAAAGATTAAAGAGTGTAATAGATTAGCAGCGATTAATATTTTAACAGAGTTAGCAAATCGATGTAGTAGTAGACTTTCTCATAGTGATATAGAAGAGATATTTCAGGAGTGTAGCCTCAAAGATAATGCCTATAAGATGACATCAAATAGAGGAGTTTATAAGGAGGTTAGTAGTAAATTTTTAGAGTGGCTTAACTCTAAAAATATCTCATGTAGTGAACCTTTTGAGACTATAAAAGAGCATTTTAGATTTATCTCTAATTTTGAGATAAAAGAGGTAGAGTTTGATTACTGCTGTCACCCTAAAATGGGAGATGAGATAGTTGCTTTTGTAGAAGAGGATAAAGTGATAATTCACCATAAACTCTGCCAAGAAGCATATAAGCTTATGAGTGCTAAAAAGCCTATGGTATTTGTAGCTTGGGTAGATGAAAATACAGCACGATATCAGTTGATTATCTCTTTGCAAAACCGTAAAGGAATTTTAGCAGAGCTATTGCATAAATTGGCAAATTTAGATTTAAATGTTATTAATATTGAGTTAGGAATTAAGAGTTCAGAGAGTGCAGAGTTTTGTAAATTAGAGGTTGAGACCAAAGAGCAAAATATGAAACGGCTTCAAGATAAATTGAGTAAAAAGTTTAAGTTAGTTGAGATGATAAACCTTGACGATGCTTATCGTAAAAATTAGTTAGAGGAAATAGATATGTCAAATGTAGAGATTGCATTAGAAGAGATTAGTCGAGGTGTGGCTGAGATTATCGATATGGAACGTATTGAGAAGTTGGTAGAGAGATTTTATGAGACAGGTGAGAGCTACACAGTAAAAGCAGGGTTTGACCCAACAGGTGCAGACCTACATCTAGGTCATACTGTCTTGATGCAAAAACTAAAGGTGTTTCAAAAGCATGGAGCAAGAGTTCAGCTTTTGGTTGGGGACTTTACAGCAACCATTGGAGACCCAACAGGAAAGTCTGAGACAAGAAAAGTTTTAGATAGAGAGACTATCTTAAAAAATGCACAGACCTATCAAGAGCAAGTTTTTATTATTTTAGACAGAGATAAGACCGATATTGTTTTTAACTCAACATGGCTAGAGAAGTTAGGTGCTTCTGGATTAATAAGTTTAACAACAACCTATAATGTAGCACGTATGTTAGAGCGTGATGACTTTGAGAAGCGTTATAGAGCAGGGCAGAGCATATCTATATCTGAATTTATCTACCCTCTACTTCAAGGGTATGACTCAGTTGAACTTAAATCAGACATTGAGGTAGGAGGAACTGACCAAAAGTTTAACCTACTTATGGGAAGACATCTACAACGTGTTTACAGTGTAGGAAAAGAACAGGCTGTTCTTATGATGCCTATTTTAGAGGGGCTTGATGGGGTTCAAAAGATGAGTAAATCTCTCAACAACTATATTGGTATTACCGAAGAGCCAAAAGAGATTTATGGTAAGGTCTTATCAATATCAGATGAGCTTATGTGGCGATACTATGAACTTCTAAGTGACAAATCTTTAAGTGAGATAGAACAGTTAAAAACAGATGTTGCAAATGGAGACTT
>JALWNF010000095.1 GCA_026995985.1 Campylobacteraceae bacterium | reverse complement strand
AAAAGCAGCTAAAATCCATGAGATAATAAACCACGCTATGGAGTAGGCTATAGAGCTTGACTCAATGACCTTTTCATAGTTTGCTCGTCTATCTCCTACCATCATTAAAATAATATTGGCTCCATACTTTATAAAGAGTGCAACAGACAGAGCAATACCAATAGAGACAAGATAGTACTTTTTATCCTCTACTCTACTATCAGCATAATATAAAACAGCATAGATAGCATAAAATACAACTATAGCAGTATGAATAAGTGGTGCCATGACTAAAAGTATTACTGCAAGATAAAAATAGACTCTACTCTGCCTATATATCTCATAGGCAATCAATACTAATGAAAAAGCAAAAGAGATACGTATCTGCTCTATAAAGAGATGCACCATCATAGGATTAAAGAGAAAAATCATAGCAATATAGAACTCAACTCTCTTTAGAAGAAAAGAGGTATAGGTAAAAACAATAAAAAAAGAGATGCCATAAAGCACTGCACGATAATCTTCAAAGAGATTTCCAATAGCAATAATTATCCCTTTCCATAGAGGTTCAGAAAAGAGCCACCCTATGCCATGGTAGACTGCTTCATCACCTCCTCCCTTTAAGTATATAATACGAGTTATATAGTGAGGAATATCATGAAACTCCTCACCAAAGAGTTCAACCCATGGAATGACATAGACAAAAAATGTCGCAAATAGTAATGCTAAAGTATATCTTATGTATCTATTTTCTACCAAATCTTCACCTAATAATATGCTATAAAATAATAACAAAAATATGTTATGATAGAGAAAAAGGTTTTATATAATGCGAACTATTATATTGAGTTTCCTACTCATATCTACTATAATGGCAAATAAAAAGTTCCTTATTTTTGCAGATGGATATAGTTGGTACTCCCATACAGCAAAAAACTTTATTGAAAACTACTCAACTATTTCACAACTTCCCTTTTCTGGCTTTATTGTGGTTGGAGACTCATTTACCAATCGTGTTATGAAACAAGAGCAAGTCGTTACCTATGATGAGGTTTGGCAAGAGGTAAAGGGCTTAAAGGGGCTCTATAGAGATAAAGAGAACTTTTTACAGATAAATATTGGATTTCCAGCAGACTTTTGGGACGACAAAGCGTGGGAACAAGTATCTAAAAACTTTGCAGTTGTAGCTAAAGTGAGTAGAGATTTGGGATTTAGAGGTATCGTCTTTGACGATGAACCCTACAGTAAAGAGGCAAAAAAGATGGTCAACTACAAATTCCCCACCTACAAAGAGGTACTTCTTCACCCTACAAAATACTCTAAAGCAGAGATAAAAGGTGCTCAACGTGAATGGGTAGACAAAGATGCCTACCGTAACCCTCAATACTCCTTTAAAGAGCATCTAGCTAAAGTAACTCAACGCTTTAGAGAGATTATGTCTGCTATGACAAAAGCCTACCCAAACCTTGTAACACTTGTCTATCTTGGTCCCTCTTTGGCTCATGTTAACTCAAACAAAAACTACCCTATAGTAATAGATATGGGGCTAGAGAGAGAGAATGAGTTTCATGGTGCTATATTTGCTGGACTGCTTCAAGGAGCAACTAAAGAGGCAACTCTTTATGATATGGGTGAGAGCTACAAATACCGAAAAGAGGAACACTTTGCTCACGCCTATCAGTGGCGAAAATATGATATTGCAAAAGATAGCTACAACAACCTTGATGAAGAGCGATATTGGGTAGTCCCAAAAAGCCAACGCAAAATATGGTCAAAAAGGGTCAATGTTGGCTTTATGGTCTATAATTTAGGTCAAAAGAGCTCATATAATGAGTTTACAACACTCAATAAATCGAGTCTAAAAGATATTGAAGAGACACTACACAAAGCTCTAAAATATAGTGACAGATATACCATCTACTACTGCGAAAAGCAAAATTGGCTTATGCCTAACAAAAAACCAACACTTCCTAAAGCGTGGCTAGAGATGATGAAACGGCTCTATCACTCACTCCAATAGCCTCTAAATATTTGTTAATAACAATAGACTCATCAAACTCTCTCTCAATCTTTTTTCGACTCTCTTGACCCATCTTTAACTTCTCTTGTGGTGTTAGAGCTAAAAACATCTCTATTTTATCTCTTAAATCCTCCCAAGACCTTGGCTTACAGAGATAGCCATTGACTCCATGCTCAACAACATCTCTACACCCTACATTATCGGTTGTAATAATCGGTTTTCCACAGCTACCACTCTCTAAGAGTGTCTTTGGAGTTCCCTCTCTATAGTAAGAGGGCAACACTACACAATCTGCACTATTTATGACCTCATCTACTCTATCGCTTACACCAAGGTAGTTTACAACTCCCTCCTCTACCCACTCATCCATCTCTTTTTTAGTTATAGCTCCAGGGTTTTGAACATCTAAAAAACCTAAAAGACAAAACTCTACATTTGGGTAACGTTTTTTTATATCTCTTGCAGCTTGAACATACTCACCTATGCCCTTTTCCCAAATCATTCTTGCTATTAGTAAAAATCTAATATTCTCTTGTTGAGGTTTATAGTGTGGTCGAAATCGGTTAGTATCTACACCTGAACCAGGTAAAATATCGCACTTATCTTTAGCAACTATCCCCTCTTCTATAAAAAATCTATAATCTTCTCTATTTTGGAAAAAGACTCTATTAGCTTTTAGTTGAGATACTTTATATAGTAGTTTAGCAACTTTAGTTACAGCACTATCTTTAACAAATAGGGTACCTAATCCTGCTATATTATTAATAATTTTAATATTAAAAAAAGTTGCAACAAAAGAGCCGTAGATATTTGGTTTAATTGTATATTGACATATAATATCTGGTGCTATCTCTTTAAACAACTTATAAAACTCATATACTGTTTTCATATCTTCAATAGGGTTCATACCCTGTGCATTCATATCAATATCATAAAACTCAAATCCTGCATCTATAATCTTTTGACTATATTTATCATAAGGAGCAATGGCTACTACTTCATATCCATGATTTCTCATTGCATACATAAGAGAGAGACGAAAGTTATATAGGTTCCAAGATAGATTTGAGACTATAGCAATCTTTTTTTTCATAATAATATTCCTAATTTTTAAAATAGTTTATAATATTTTTTAACATAACAAATAATAACATAATTTTCTTACAATAAATTAAATATTAATACTAATTTAAATTATAATACTATTTTTATATTTAATTTTATTTTAAAACAATCTACTCCTTTTACTCTTGAGTTCATTTTTTATATAAAACTCTAATAAACTAGCTATATAAAATGGTCTCATAAACTACAAACTAGTTTAAAACAACAAATCAGAGATATTTACTCTGATTTATCATATTTTTAAGTAATATCTAATTTTTTATAATGTATAAATTGGATTCATCTCTCGGGGTGCTAATGTTAAAATCGTTAACAGAGGCTGAGAATAACCCGTAGAACTTGAACTGGATAACCCCAGCGTAAGGAAGAGAAGAGTAAATGGTTATGTTTTAAACTCTATCTATCTACCCTTCTTCTTCTCAATTAGACAATTTAAGGATTTACTATGACAAAAAACTATAAAGATACACTAACTACCTCAAATGAACTTATAACAAGAGAGCCATTCCCTGCCTCTAAAAAGGTCTATGTAAAGGGTGAGATTCATAAAGATATTCGTGTACCTCTTAGAGAAATTAGCCTCTCTAACGATACCAAAATTAGAGTCTATGATACATCTGGACCATACACAGACCCAAGTGTTGAGATTGATGTAGGAGAGGGAATCCCTGCTATTAGAAAAGAGTGGATTATGGCTCGTGGTGATGTAGAGGAGTATGAAGGGCGAATTATGGCTCCAGAAGATAATGGCTATTCAACCGAAGAGCAACTTAACTTTGTGACAGCAGGAGCAAAGGGGCTTGTTAGAACCCCTCTTAGAGCAAAAAAGGGTCGCAATGTCTCTCAACTTTGGTATGCACGTCAAGGGATTATTACTCCAGAGATGGAGTTTGTAGCCATTCGGGAAAACCAAGATTTAGCCATGGTCAAAGAGTATCTCTCTGACCCAGAACGTGAAGAGCGTCTAAAAGGTGAGAGTTTTGGAGCAAATTTACCAGAGAAGATTACACCAGAGTTTGTACGTCAAGAGATTGCAGCAGGTCGTGCTGTTATTCCATGTAACATTAACCACCCAGAGGTTGAGCCGATGATTATTGGTCGTAACTTCTTAGTAAAAGTCAATGCCAACATTGGTAACTCTGCAACCACTTCAAGCATTGCCGAAGAGGTTGAAAAGATGGTTTGGGCTACTCGTTGGGGGGCTGATACAGTTATGGATTTATCTACAGGTAAAAACATTCACACGACACGTGACTGGATTTTACGTAACTCTCCAACCCCAATTGGAACTGTACCAATCTATCAAGCACTAGAGAAGGTAAATGGAGTTGCAGAAGATTTAACATGGGAGGTATTCCGTGATACACTTATTGAACAAGCAGAGCAAGGGGTAGACTACTTTACCATTCATGCAGGATTGCTTTTGCACCATGTACCAATGACAGCTAAACGTGTAACAGGTATTGTGAGTCGTGGTGGGGCGATTATGGCTAAATGGATGATTCACCACCATAAAGAGAACTTCTTAAATACTCACTTTGAAGAGATTTGTGAGATTATGAAGCGTTATGATGTAACCTTCTCTTTAGGCGATGGTCTACGCCCAGGCTCAATAGCAGATGCCAATGATGAGGCACAGTTTGGTGAACTTGAAGAGCTAGGACGTTTAACTAAAATTGCTTGGGAGCATGATGTTCAGTGTATTATTGAAGGGCCAGGTCATGTACCAATGCACATGATTAAAGAGAATATGGATAAACAACTTAAAGTTTGTCACGAAGCTCCATTTTATACACTAGGACCACTCACTACCGACATTGCCCCAGGTTATGACCACTTCACATCAGGAATTGGTGCAGCGATGATTGGTTGGTACGGTTGTGCCATGCTCTGTTATGTTACTCCAAAAGAGCATCTTGGACTTCCAGATAAAGAGGATGTAAAAGAGGGTCTAATTACCTATAAAATCGCTGCTCACGCTGCTGATGTTGCCAAAGGTCACCCAGGAGCTA
>JALWNF010000094.1 GCA_026995985.1 Campylobacteraceae bacterium | reverse complement strand
GGTATAATGGCAGGATTAACAATGGCAATAGCTTTAAAAAATGGAGACAATTTAAACTCTCAAGTAGTTAGAGCCTCTTTAGTTACAGAGATACTCTTTATTATTATCTTTGGATTGATAGAGTTGCATTAAGTTAAAAAGGTTTATAATAGTTTCTAAAATTATATTATTAGGAAACAAAAATGTATAAAACTATAATATTACTTACTAGTTTAACTCTACTAATAGGTTGTAGTCAAAAAGAGCTCAAGAAGAATATAAAGTCTGAAATAGTAGATGTAAGAGACCAAAACAAAACAATTAAAAGAGATGTTATAACTACAGAAACTACAGAGTTTATACCTGAACATATACGCCTCTCACATATTGAAGTTGTACCACATTAAGAAGACTATGCTCAAAAGGAGCTTAGTAATGAAGTATGATTACCTCCAGCCACTTTTAATAAATGAATTATAAAGGAGTAAATAAATTATGGCACATAAAAAGAGAGCATTTATGTTTGGTTACAGCAAATCTTCTTCCTTTGTCGCAGAACAGTTGAGTTATGAGAATCTGCATCTAACTTTAGTTCTTTCTAGTGATGAAGCCTATGAAAAGGCTCTTGCTGATGGGTATATTGATATAAAACAGATTGATATTACAGATGATGAAGCTCTTAAAGAGTTAGAGGTAAGAGAAGAGGACTATTTAGTTTGTGTCTTAGAGGATAAACACTATAATGTCTTTTTAACTCTCTCTCTTCATGTTTTGTTTCCTAAAACTGTTATTATTGCCCTTTCTGACTCACTACATACTACACAAAAGTTAAAAATGGCAGGAGCAAAGCGTATTATAGACCTATATCAAGTAAGTGCAAATCGTCTTCATAATATTGTTCATAAGCCTGTAACTACAAAATTGGTTGACCGACTGCTTTCTCCTGATGAGGAGTTCTCTTTTAAAGAGATATCTATACCCAAAGGCTCACCAATTGATGGTATTATGGTAGATGATTTTGATTTTGAAGAGTATAAGGTTATTATGGTTGGTATGATAGACAAGCGATTGACAAATAAATTTCTATTTGTTACTTCAGGAGTAGAGAATCGTTTTGATAGTGGAGATACAATAGTATGTATTGGTTACAATGAAGACTTAAAAAGATTTGAGGAGTTTGTGGGGTGTGATAGTAATCTCCCCACATAATAGTATTTTATAGTTATAACTTAGCTAATTCTCTCTTTTTATCATCTTTGTTCTCTTTTAAAAATGCTTTTTTATAGTTATTCCAAACTTCCATAATATTATCTATGGTGCTATCATAGATACCCTTTACATCTTTAAGAATTTTTGGTTCATACTCTAAGATATTAATAATAGCTTGGTGAGAGAATCTGTCTGTTAACTTTTTAAGTTTCTTTTTACCAATACCTTTTGCTGAAGTTAAAAGAGTCTCTAAATCATCATTTGAGATTTCAACAGCAGGAGTTGACTCATCTTCTGAAACAACAGGAGCCTCTTCTTTTTTTAGTGCTGGAACCTTCATAGACTTAAAATTTTTAAGTGCAAATTTATCTTGGTAGTTCCACTTTTCACTTGGCCACTCTTCAAAAGTACGCTCTTTTACTTTATACATCTTATAGGTAGAGTCTAACTCATGTAAAAATACCTCTTTCTCTCCATACATTTTTCTTCGTTTGCCAAAGTAAGCACCATCATAAGATGGATTGTATTGACCAAAGGTAATATGTCTCATGGTTCTTAAGAGGTCAGAGGAGATTTTTCCAAGCTCTTCCCAGTTAAACATTGGAATATGAGGTTTTTTAAATCTTCCATCACTTAAAAGCCACATAATATATTGACCAATCCAATCTCTAATATATGGGAAAGCAGCAAAAGCAGTTGCACACTCCAATATGCGTACTTTTCCATCTTTACCATAAGCAATATCACATGCCCAATACTCAGCATTTGCAGCTTTAGAGGTTCTAACAGCTAAGTCTAAAACAGATTTTGGAACATTCATATAGTCCATGCTCCCACCTTGGCTAGTGTTAGTTAACCACTCACCTTTAGGGGCTCTTCTCCAAAATGCACAAACAGGCTTATGACCAATTAGCATAACCCTAATGTCAGCCTCCATAGGTATAAAATCTTGAATATACATAGGGTGATACTTTTTAGTAGCAAAAAGCTCTTTTGCCTCCTCTTTAGAGTCAACTTTATGAACAAAATATCCACCGTAGTTAGATGGTCCATAAGAGCGTTTTATTATTTTAGGATAAGTTGTTTTTTCTAAAAACTTTTCACCCTCTTTTCTATTGTAAAATATATAAGTTTTGGGAATAGGTAAATCATATTTCCATGCAAAACGAGTAACATTCTCTTTTGATTTATTTGAGAATTGTGTGTCTAGAGACGGAATAAATCTTACATGAGGTAGCTCTCTAGCAATCTCTCTAAATGTTTCATAGGCAGTTGCAGGAATGTTACCTATAAGTACATCAATTTTTTTTCTTTTAACCTCTTCTATAAATCTATCTTTATCATTGCCCCAATGGTAAGTTACAGTCTCTATTTTGTTTGGCCACCCTTTAAAGTTAGAGTGGTCAAAAAAGCGTAATACATAGTCAAGATATAAAAATCCTAATTTTGGTAGTTCTTTGTTTTTTAAGCCCATATTATTTTCCTTTATGTTATTTATTTTTTTGTTTTTCTATCAATTAAATCTACAATAAGGTCTATCTTTTTATCATTAAAATTAAGACCCATCTTCTCTTGTTCTGGTGTTGCAAAAGCAGGAATACCATTTACCTCTAGTACAACATACTCTTCATGCTCTTGGTCATAAATAATATCTACTCCTGCAATATCTATTTTACAAGCTTTAGCTGCTGCTTTTGCTAGTTTTATTATCTCATCATTACACTCTCTTAAAAATACAGACCCTCCAGATGTTATATTTGTCCTCCAGTCAGTTCCTGGAGCTCTTCGTCCATAGCAACCTACATACTTACCATCTACAATATCAACTCTAAAATCAGATTTATCATATTTTATAAAACGCTCAACAAATACCTCTCTTGTATTACTCTGATTTAGTGTAGGTAGAAGTGCGTTTAGTGCTTCATTGTCTTCAATCTTAGCTAAACCTGCTCCTCCCCAGCCACTTGTTGGTTTATAGACCATTCCTCCCCATTTGTTAAGAATTTTTTCTAAATACTTGGCTGCTTCATCTCTGTGAAAGAGTCGATAGTCGGCAGTCTTTACTCCTGCATTTCTTAAAACAAATGATGTTTGAAACTTATCTTCTGTTAAAGCAAAAGCTTCATATGAGTTAATCGTAGGAATAACACGATTGAGGGCTTGGTATAGGTAAGTTTGATAGATAGTCTGCTCCCCTGCATTATAGGAGAAGAAAAGGTCAAGCTTGTTTAGTTTGATTCCTTTATGAATAATATTTTTATTTTTAGCTATTGCGTGACGTAGGTTTATATCGTTAATAGTTAAAATATCTCGTTCTCTAAGTTTTTTTATAATCTTTTTTCCTATGGCTTCTCCTCCACCATTTTTGTAGAGCCACATTCCAATTGTTCGTTTATCTGACATCTCTCTTCTCCTATTTTAAAATTGTTTATACTTTTGATGATGTAAAAGTATCTTTGTCATTAACTCTATACGTTGCTTGAATGAACTCTTTAAGGCTCTCTCTTTTATAGTGTGGTCACCATCTCCAAAAGGCCCAAATCCATCAATAGTAGTAACTCCTTGTGATGCAACAATATTTGCATCGCTTACTCCACCACGCTCTTCTGTAGGTAGTTCTATATTTGTAAAATTTTCTATTTTTTTAATAAGCTCTAGTTGAGACTTGTTTGTCTCCATAACATCACGTTGAATAAGCCCAGATAGAGTAGCTTTTGTTCCCTCAACATAAGATGTATTGGTAATACGCTCTAGGGCTTCTAAAAGTCTATCACGTTCAGAGTTTTTTGTGTAACGTAGCTCTAGAAGTAGGGTAGCACTAGGGGAGATGGTGTTAGCTCCAATTCCCCCCTCTATCTTTCCAACATTTACTGTTGTTTCTATCTTTAAGTTAGTTAGTTTCGTAAGTTCTATGAGTTTATAAGCAGCTTCAAGATTAGCATTGACTCCACTAGCATAACGGACTCCTGCATGAGAAGCTTTACCCTCAATCTCAATAGTAAAAGTTCCTACCCCTTTACGACCTGTAACTACCTCTAGGTTCTCTCCTGCTGCTTCAAAGACAAAACAGACATCATAGTTTTTTGCAACTTTAGATGTTAACTCTTTACTATCATCGGAGCCTGTCTCCTCATCGGAGACAAGAAGCATATCTATATTTTCAATCTTTCCATTTTGAGCAAAAACATTACGCAGAGCTTGAAGTGCAACTATATTTCCACCTTTCATGTCACAGACACCAGGTCCATAGACCCACTCACTGTCTTCAGAAAACTCTTCAAACTTACCCTCTGGAAAAACAGTATCATTATGACCTAAAAGAAGAATTTTGAGACCATCAGTTTTAGAAGAGGTATAGAGGTTGTGGTTACCAATATCTTGGCGTTTAAAGCTCTCTACTTTAAAATTTAGCTCTTTAAACCATTGTGTCATAATATAAGAGATTTTATCTACACCAGATTTATTTTTTGTATATGAGTTAATATTGACAATCTTTTTTAAATCGCTGAAATAAGTCATTTTTTTTCTTGAATCTATTTATTAATTGTATGTTAAAAAAGCCAATCCGATAAACAATTGTGAAATTATATCACTCAAAAACCCAATTAGAGGTAAAAATTTTACTTTTATTTCTTAGAATTTTATAAATTATAAAGTATAAAATATATGCTAATTTAAAAAAATATTATTTATTATAAAATAACATAAAACTTAAACTTATTTCATTATAATAATAAAATCTAAGGAGGTTTAGATGTCGTCAAAAATAAATATAGATAAAATTTTAAATAGTAGTAGAGATGTTTTTGATGAGATATTATCAAAATTAGAAAACAGTCTACTTGAAAAATCAAGAATAGAGTTAAAAAATAATAGATATGAATTTAATAAAGAACTATATGAAGCAACACTGTTTACCTTAAGAGAATTAGATAAGGAAGAGGGGTTTATAAGCAGATTTCTATATCGCTCTTTTGGTATAGGAAAAGATAAAAAT
>JALWNF010000093.1 GCA_026995985.1 Campylobacteraceae bacterium | reverse complement strand
AATTCTAAGAGGTGTCAACAATTTTATCTTAATATCTGGACAAAAGCTGTCTACTTTAAAGCTTTTTTGTAAAATATCTAAAGATTTAAACTCTCCATCTCTGTAAATAGACTCTCCATTTAAAAAAAACTCTATTTCATTAAAGGTGTAGTTGTTTTTGGTTAAACCATTTTTAGTAAGCATCATCTCTAAAGCACTTAAAATATAAGGCAGTCCATCACAAGCATCATCAAAGAGGTATAGACCAAAGTCAAATTTGTCACTTCCTAACTCAATGTTAAATCGGTACTTATGAAAGCTATTTTTCTCTTCATAAAATTGGTGATAGAGGCAAGAACTTTGTGCAAAGCACCCTTCACATCTGTAGCTAGGGTTTATGCAAGTTACTTTTTTGAGAGCGTAGCCCATAGCTCCACGAATGGTAGAGCCTATAAAGTAGGAGGGTTTATGGGGTGTGTTTATTTTTACTTCTATGTGGTGGTATTTCATCTATATTTCCAATTTTTTAGAAATATTCTATCTAAAAAAATGGACAGATATTGTCTTTTTTATCTCTTTTTATTAGCATAAGTAGATACATCTTATATATCAATACCTATCATCACTCCTTAAGCCCAAATGGGCTGAATTGATACTAGCCAAATAGGTTTTATTTTTTGCCATAAGCTGTATTAGCTCTGAATCTAAAGCAAACATCTCTAAATAGAACAAATCAACCGATGGATTTTGTGCTAAGGCTCTATTTATCTCATGTTCATTTAGTTCACAAAGCTCTTTTAAGATTGGTTTAGGGGTAGATGGATTTGAGGCAAGATTCAAGGTAGCCTCTTTATTGCCTAACCTATAAAACTCCTCTAAACGTCTAGGTGATAGGTTTGGATTTGAACTTAGAGGCACTACTAACTCTTGAGTATACTTCTCATATAGTCTCTCTAACAATTTACTATCTAATGTACTGTTAGAAGCCAACTTATAGTCTAGTGCATAGCTAACAAAAAGTAGAGTGTTTGCCACCTCTCCTATAGATTGATTCTCTCCTAAATGAGCTAAAATCTCATCTTTTAGATTTGCTTTTAAAATAGACTCTACTCTTGTTTTACTCATAGGCTGAAAGGTCAATAGAGACTTTACAATACTCTCTTCATCAGCTAGAAGCTCTTTAAATATTTTATCATCAAGTGAGCTATTTTGTGTCAACATCAACTTTGCCTCTTTGGTAGCTGTAGCTAAGATATACTCCTGTTCTTTAAGTGTAATGGCACTATTAGAGGCTAAAAATGTATTGATGCGTTCATTGTTAAAACTAAGAAGATAGCGAATATCTTCAGAAGATATATGCTCATTTAGAGCAATAATCTCTCTTAGATTTTTAGGACGAATATCCTCTTTACGACTCTTTTTTATCTCATGATTTGGCATAGAGAGCATAGCATTTAAAATATCTGCTCTCTTAGCATCTCGTGCTATATTGGAAAGGGTAATGGGAGAATAGACCATAGCAGGGTCATAAAACTCATCTGGCTTATAGAAACGCTTTATAAAACTAATTGTTACATCTCTGTTATCATCAGTATCAAAAACTCCACTACCGCCCCAATCGTACATCTTAAAGAGTTTTAGGTAGACCTCATCGGAAAATGACTCATTTTTTAGTTGACGCTTTAGTCGCTCTTGGTCATTTGAGAGTTTAAGAGACATCATAAGAGTATTTGGTTTTATATGCTTAGTATAGTACTTCTCAAACTCCTCTAGTCGAACCTCTGGAACTTTTGCATCATAGAGAGTATAAGAGCTCTCTTCTTCTAAAGGGGTCATCATAGTACTAAGTACAGTTAAGACTACCTCTTGCCCTGTGTATCTGTTGGCATACTTCATGCCTTGTGCCTCTAAAAAGTTAGTAAGTTCATCTTCGGTAAAGTTAGGTGTACGTCCCAAAAAGAGAACTGTACCACCTTGGTTGTTTGCTATTACTTCTTCTATATTCATAGAGCGATAATAGCATAAAAAGAGTAAATTACTCCTATTTCTATTCGCAATCTAAAAAATGTTACAATTTCTATACAAAAACACAAGGTAACAAAAACAATGAAAAGACGAGATTTTATAACCTCTAGCGTAGTTGGAGCTGGTGCTTTAGCTCTTTCTGGCTGTTATAAAGAGGAGAATAGAGCTACTAAAAGTAGCAGTGTTCAAAAAAAAGTTACACTAAAACTTGCAACCTCATGGCCTGCACATTTTCCTATTATGGGGACAGGTGTTGACAACTTTGCAAAACGATGTTTTGAGCTAAGTGGGGGGACACTAGAGATAAAGGTCTATCCTAAAAATATTTTAGTCCCTGCCTTACAGGTTTTTGATGCTACATCTGCCTCTCAAATTGACGCTTTTCACTCAGGGGTATACTATTGGAAAGGTAAAAACTCTGCCTTTTCTATATTTGGTGGTATGCCTTTAGGTCTAACAAGTGAAGAGATGCTAACTTGGCTAAAGTTTGGTGGGGGTATGGAGCTATGGCGTGAACTCTATGCAAAATTTAATCTATACCCTCTAGTAGGAGGAAGTACTGGTCCACAGATGGGTGGTTGGTTTAAAAAACATATTAACTCCCTTGCAGACTTAAAAGGTCTAAAGATGCGTATTCCTGGGCTTGGAGGAGAGGTTTTAAAACGACTTGGAGTTAACCCTATTTTACTACCAGCAGGAGAGATATACACAGCCCTAGAGAGAGGGACAATAGATGCTACCGAGTGGGTAGGACCTGCACTTGACAGAATGATGGGCTTTGACAAGGCAGCCAACTACTACTACACAGGGTGGCATGAACCTGGTTCAATTTTAGAAATCACCTTTAACAAGGAGCGTTGGGAGAAGCTAAGTGATGAGCATAGAGCCATTATTACAGCAGCTTCTGAGGAGATGACAGGAACTATGGTTCAGGAGTTTAGATACAAAAATGCTAAAGCTCTAGCAGAGATGCCAAGCAATGTAGAGATTAAAAATTTTCCAAAAGAGGTCATAGATGCAGCTAAAGTTGCATTAAAAGATGTACTAAATGATGAGTCTAAAAAAAATCAAGACTTTAAAAGGGTTATAGAGAGTTATAATAAATTCACAAAATTAAACAAAAAGTGGGACGATATTAGTACTAGAAACTTCTTAAATCTAAGGAGTTAATGATATAATGAAATAGTATTATTTTATAAAAACGGTAGGAGGTCTTTTATGAAAAAAACTATTTTATTTCTAATATTAAGTAGTCTAATATATGCAGATGGAGAACCTTTTTTAGCAGGGAAAAAGAGTTTTGGAGTTACAGTAGGAACTGACAATAGCTTTGGAAATAGCTATACAGTAGTTGGGGCAAATGTAAACTACTATGTCATAGACAACCTATCTGTTGGAGCATCATATAATGCTTTTTTAGGAGACTCTCCAAACCTTAATGAGCTAACTGTTCCTGTTACATACTATATTCCAATAGAAGGAGTTAGCTATCGCCCCTATATAGGTGCATTTTATAATCAAACATTTATAGAAGACCCATATAATGACTATAACATCTTGGGTGGACGAATTGGAGTTAGTCTACAGACCTCTATGAACTCTTTTATGTCTCTTGGTTGGGTTCAGGAGTTCTCAACATCAGATAAAAATAGAGAGAAAAAAGGGTATCCTGAAATTTCTGCTGGGTTCTCATTTTAAAATTTCATTATTCAATGTAGGGGCGACCTCCGTGTCTGCCCTTATTCAATATGAATTGATAGTATTAGGCAGACACGGAGGTCACCCCTACCATGGTTTTGTCTCTTGAATGTAACCCTTATTTATCAAATCATAAGCCTTAGAACTCATAACCCTTTTACTCTTTGAATTATCTTGTTTTTTAACCACCTTAACAACACTATTTTTACTCTTAGACCCTGCCCCATTAGCTCCTGTATTTGACTCTGATTTACTTGAAGAGCCTTTTTTCTTCTTTTGGGTCTTAGATTCTTTTGCACTGCTATCTTTAGTACGTTTGGCTTGTGAGGCATTATAAGCAGAGAGCTTAAAGCCATGTCTCTTTTTCTGTTTTAATACAAACTCCAAATTATGCAGAGCATCTTCATCTTCACCCAACTGTAACGCTTTAACATAGTACTCTTTAGCCTTGTCCCAATAGGCAAGTTTAGCCTCACAGTTTCCAAGCTCATAGAGGAGTTGCTGTTTTAGTTTTGGCTCTTTGCTTCTCATACCCTCTAGTATGGCTTTTGCCTCTTTATACTTTTTCATCTTGTAGTAGATATGTGCCAAGAGTAGTTCAGAGGCAAAGGTTCTATCTTTCATACTCATCACCTTTTTAAAACTCTCTTGATACTCTCCATCTCTATAGGCACTATAGGCTTGAGAGAGATAGTAGCCATCTAAAAAACCAAAAGAGCTATGCTCTATATGTATCTTCTCAACATCTCCACCCCACGTCTGCTTAGTAAATACCTCATCGGCTTGAAGCTCAACACCTATTAGAAGTAGCAGAGGTAGTAACTTTTTAGAAAAGCGTGTAGCAGAGAGGAAAAAGAGTAGTATCGCTAAGAGCAGAGGCACAAACGCCAACTCAAAGTAGCTTCGGCTCTCTTTTGTTATGGTCTCGCCATCTTTTTGTTGCTCTAACCACTTATCTATGCTATTAACGGTAGAGCCAACACTATCAAAAGGAAGAAAGACTCCCCCATTTTGAGTAAGCTTTTTTAGTGAGCTATTGAGCTTTGAGACAACAATATTTCCTGCTCTATCTTGAACTAAAGTTCCATCTTTTTTCTCAATAGCCGAGCCCTCTTTAGTTGCCATGGCTACTACCATTACTTTTATCTTTTCATCCTCTAATAGTTCTACTAACTCATCGCTTATTGGTTCATCGCCACCATCACTAAAGAGAACTACTTTTTTCTCTTTGTCACTAAATTTGGCTATCTTTTTAAAGAGCCTGTTTAGGTCTGTTCCTTTGGTTAAGATGTAGTCACTATTTAAGTTCTCTAGTGCTAAGGCTACTAACTTATGGTCGGTAGTTGGAGGAGAGAGAAGCAGAGGGTTAATAGTAAAACCAACTAGAGCAATCTGGTCTTTTTGGTTCTGCTTTAAAAAAGCCTTTATGCTCTCTTGACTTGCCTCTCTACGGCTAGGTTTAATATCTTTTGCACTCATAGAGCGT